>JALZUF010000165.1 GCA_023301785.1 Alphaproteobacteria bacterium
CAAGGTGGTGACGAAAATAACTCAGCCCTTAAAGCTATGCAGGACTATTCCAGTCAAATAAATGAAGGTGGTCCTTTAAATATAGCGGATATGGAACGCCATCTACTACTTATTAATGATTTACCAGGCGTTGACGCACGTACAATTATCAGTCCTTCAAGATCAGCAGCGGGCGCTGCTGATATGCTCATTATTATTGAACGTGATCCTTTTGAAGCTTACGTTGGCGTTGATAACCACGGAAGCCGCTTTTTAGGGCCTGTACAATTTAGCGGAACATCTGTTTTTAACTCTGCCTTTGGCTTAAATGAACGCATTACAGCACAAGCTGTTGTGGCGCCTGACGCAGGCTTAGAGCTCGCTTTTGGTGCGCTAGGATATGAACAACCTATCGGACGCTATGGAACAACTTTAAACTTCGGTGGTAGTATCACAGATACAGATCCTGGATTTAGATTGAGCCAGTTTGACGTAGAAGGCTTGTCTAAAAGCCTATATGTTGGATTAGAGCATCCGATCATACGTTCGCGTAATACAAATATTTTTGGTCGTCTTGTTGCAGATTGGCGCAATGTTGATAGTAAAAATAATGTTGAACTGACGCGTAAAGATAGAATTCGTGCTATCCGCGCGGGTCTTAAAGCAGACTTTCTTGATCGACTTCTTGGCGTTGCCGTGAACTCTGTTGATCTGCAATTCTCTCAAGGAATAGATATCTTTGGTGCAAGTGATGAAGGTGATGCAAACCTGACACGTCCTGCTGGAGACCCAACTTTCAGTAAAGCAAATCTTCGCATTGAAAGACTTCAACGTATCACAGGAAGCGTGAATTTACTTTTATCTGGTCGTGGACAGCTTGCAAACAAAGCTCTTCTTAGTTCTGAAGAATTTGGACTTGGCGGTTATGGCACTGTTCGTGGTTATGATCCATCCGAAGTTGTGGGAGATCACGGTATAGCTGGTAAAGCTGAAGTGCAGTGGAATACACCAGTCAAAGCACTACCTACTCAACTGTTTGGTTTTATTGATTCAGGTACGGTATGGGACGAAGATGCAACGGCAAGCGTTAATAAGCGTAATTCCCTAACATCAACAGGTATCGGAGTTCGTTTTGATCTTCCTCTAGATGTGGATGCGGAATTTGTTGCTGCACAGCCTATGAATAGAGACATTCAAACTCAAGGTGAACGTGACCCACAGTTCTTTTTTAGCTTAAATAAAAAGTTCTAATTTTCGTCACTATTATTTAGGGCGTTGCCAGAGTAAAATGAACTATTATACAAAAGCCTAAAGCTATAAATTTAGTTACACAAATACACTGTTAAACATCTAGTGAATTTTGGCGTAAACTCTTATAAGCAGGTTCGTTATTTCTTTTTACGACGAGAAGAGAAAAATTTGATTTAGCGACTTAATCAATACAAATTACGAAGTTCATTCTAAATTTTGTATATGAGATTTGTTCGATATCCATGATTAATTGTAACTATAAAATATTTAAGAATTGGCTTATAAAGTTATTCTGTGCAATAGAGCTTAAAATTTTATTTTTCGTTTTTGGGCGAACATAAAATTTTCCTTTCGTTAAGAAAGTTACCCTAGCTATTTAAAATTTTATACTTCTAAAGTTTACCGAAAAACTTTTAAATTGGCAGATTAAGAGAAAGTGATATTTTCAATGATAGTAATTGCAGGATAGGCTATTGGGGGTCCATTTAACATACCCCCTTGCATCCGCGGGACACTCACGGGACAATTTTCAGTTTCTGTCAGCCAATTACGAATAAAATTAACCCGAACAGCCACAATCATTATCTAAAGCCTCTTCTGTACTTTCTTTATCCATAGGGACATTAGCAATAGCTTTGGCTTGCGCCTCTTCTACGGAGTTTACAGACCCGCTAGCAACGATAGACCCATGATAGGATACCACCCATTTCCAGCTCATACGTTTTTGTTCACATTCCCAATCTACTTTTTCTTTTTCGATACTGAGCTCATAATCTTTAACGTCAGTACACATTTTTTGTACCTCCCAAACATCATCACGCATTTCATCTTTTTTCATTCATATCTCCATAAAAAAATTAAGGCCTAAATATAAGCCTTAATTTCTAAAAAATATATTCATTTAATAACGGGAATTGGCACCCCTAAAAGCCACAATATAGTGCCTTTCATGGTTTAATTGCCTGATGTGTTATCGTCAATTTCATCGCCAACTTCTTCTATAGCTTCACCAACTTGCCCGCCTAAAGTGTCTGGCTTTTGGTTCATTTGAATGAATAATACGGCAAATATCCCAATGAGAACAACAGCAATAATTGTTAATAATCCTTTGTTTTCCATCATAACCTCCTATTAATTCGCAGCATCTTGGATGACTTCGCCACCCTTTTCGATATCACGTCCAGCACCTTCAATCGTCTCGCATGCTGAGATTCCTAGGCTTACAACAGCCAATGATAGTACTGTTAATAATTTAATTTGTTTTGTCATTTTTTTCTCCTTAATTAATTTTTTGTAATGTTTCATACGGTCAAGTAAATTTTTAGTTCCTATAAAAATTTATTTCCTGCAATTAAACCGGCAGCAGATGAAATCAGAACAGCGGTTTTAGGGTTGTCGCGCACTGGATTAACCATTTCATGATCAACAACTTCTAAAGCAGTATTTGCAACCTTAATAATTTCATTTTTTATTTTTTTCATTTGATGAACTTTATATTGGATAACCAAATAAATGATCCAAAAGCCTATCAATGATAATGAAAGTGAGATCAATGCCATTGATGCCATCGTTACCACAGCTGAATAATTAGCGTTTATACAACTTGGCCATTTCGATACTAAAGAAAATAAATTAGAGGCATTAATCGATAATAATAAAGCTTAACATCCACTTTGGGTCGTACGCGGCCATTCTCGGCCAATAGCGGACATTTAAAAATAAGATTTGAAATTATAGCCTGTTATTTAAATCTATTAAACAATCAGCGTGCCATTGGCCCCCATTAGATGTCGTGAAATTACGTGCCAGAACATTTAGGCGATCCCTATCGCTTAGAAATCTTTAAGCATAGTAAAAAAAAAGCCGCTAATATAAAGCGGCTTTTAAAATACTTCATTTATTTGGTCACGTTCAAGAAATCTTTAAATCACCACTCGCAATGATATCATCCACGCTATCCCATTGACCTACGACGTTCTCAATACGCACCATTTGCTGCGAACTATAAGCCGTACCATCACCATCGCGATCCACATTAATATATGTATGTGTCGAACTTTCCGTTAATGATACAAAATCGGATATTGCATCAGTCACCGCATCATAACCGCTTAATAAATCACTGTTAAACAGTATTGTATCATCTTCTGATTTATCAAAGTCTACAATACGGTCATAAGCATTAAAGACTGTGCTATCGTTAAAGATAAATTCATCTGCACCGCCACCACCTTCTAGACGGTCAACACCCTTACCTCCATGTAAGAAATCATTACCATCATTCCCGTAAAGATAATCATTACCATCTCCACCATGTAAAGCGTCATTACCACTCTGACCATAGAGGCGATCTCGACCTGAATTTCCGTATAAAACATCATCATCATTATGGCCATACAAACGATCATCACCACCATATCCATGAAGAACATCATTTCCCGAGTGTCCTAACAATCGGTTATTATTTGCATCACCAACCAACTTGTCTGCAAAATTTGACCCTTGTAAATCTTCAATGGAAATATAAACATCGCCAAGAGCTTCACCTTTATTATATTGAGTAGATGCAATATAAGCAGTAACCCCGGCTTCGGCATATACATAGGATACACGGTCCGTCCCTTCTCCTCCATCAAGGGTATCAGCGCCTGCGCCACCCATCATGATGTCGTTACCGCTTTCACCATAAAGGACATCATCACCTTTTTCTCCGCGCATATAATCATTACCTTCGCCACCGTAAATGGTGTCATTACCATCACCGCCATAAAGATAATCTTTATCACTTTCACCATGAAGGATATCATCACCATCATAGCCATATAACTTATCTATACCGTAAGAACCCCATAAACGATTATCGCCAGATGACCCTCTAAGAATATCATCATATTTAGAACCACTAACATCCTCGATAGAAATAAATATATCGCCCAGCGCATGCCCCGTATTCTGACCTGTGTCGGTAAGGTTTACGGTAAGGCCACTGCTTGCTGTTCTATACGCAACACGGTCACGACCGTCACCACCTTCTAAGTGATCAGCACCATGGCCTCCCTCTATGATGTCATCGCCATAGCCACCATAAAGTTTATCATCACCACCTTGACCATATAACTTATCGTTACCATCACCACCAAATATTGTATCATCACCATAGTCGCCATAAAGGTAATCGTTATCACCACCACCATCGATAATATCAGCGCCTTCGCCACCAATAATCGTATCTCTACCCGATGCACCATTTAAGGTGTCATTACCTTCATGGCCATTGATGGTATCGTTTCCTTCGCCACCATTAACGTAGTCATCACCTTCATTAGCATTAATGGTATCATCGCCACCATCACCATTAACAAAATCATTACCTTCATTGGCATTAATGATATCATCACCTTCACCGCCGTAAATAGTGTCATTGCCTATACCTGTTTTAATAGTGTCATTACCTGCATCACCATAGATTGTATCTGCACCATCATCACCTGATAGAATATCATCACCATCTCCACCATGAATGGTGTCATCACCATACGAGCCATAAATAGTATCGTTTCCTTCATCACCATAAACAGTATCATTATGATGCCCTGCATTCACATAGTCATCACCGGCATCACCATGAATTTTGTCGTCATGATAACCACCCCATATGCGGTCATTTCCAACGCCACCCCAGATACGATCGTGACCATTCATCCCATATAATATATCAGCACCATGCCCGCCATATATATAATCATTCCCTGTATTACCGACAATTTTGTCATTTCCTAACCCGCCAACACCGTAACTACCTTGAATAGTAGTTAATTTAATAGTGTCATTTCCACTATCTCCATACATATATCTACGACCAATTAAAACGTCATCTCCGGCGCCACCATATAGGGCATAAACATCATTTAAAGTCCCAGGCAATGCGCTACCAAGTTTGTATAATCTTCCAGCCATCATTGTTTGGCCTATTACAATTCTCGGAGTACTATTATCATCATAGAAAAGAATCTTGGCGGTACCCTTCCAACCATTTAAAGATTCAGACTCTACTCTGCCGGCTCTAATTGCTGCATCAGAAAGAAAATTATACTGTCCACTAGGAACACCAGATGTAACCGTTTTATCATTTGCAACCAGCTGAGCAATGCCAAGATTTACATTTGCATTACTCCAATAAGTACCCCACGATGTAAGGTGACCATTATGCGCTTGCACTGCAATATTAGGCCTTTCTGAAGCATCACTACTATAAAAATCTTTTACGCGGACACTCTGGTCTTCACCCAAGACATAAATCATTAAATCTTCTGCATCCTGCTTAAAAAATAACTCATTCGCACCAATACTATGATGAAACCTAAGGTAATTCATATGCGTTCTTGATTCCGTCTCAACCACATCATGCCCCTGATCTCGCCCTACATAAAAAATGTTTGTACTTGCTCCTCCTTCTATATAAAACGTATCGTCTCCAGTACCACCGTAAAACGTATTGCTATTTGACGAAGCAATAAATGTATTATCACCTTTTTCTCCATAAATTAAATCACGGCCACCATCACCACTTTGCAATGTATCATTACCATCTCCGCCATAAAGACGATCTATACCTACCCCCCCGTTGAGATAATCGTCGCCATCACCGCCATAAAGGAAATCTTTTCCTTCACCACCCAGTAAATAATCATTGCCTGCATTACCATAGATGTGATCAGATTCACTACCGCCTATAAGGTAATCATTATCTTGACCACCAACGACCAAATCATCGTCTGCTCCTCCGTCTAATGTGTCCTCGCCCGCTCCGCCATGCAGCCAATCGTTACCGCCATAACCATTAATGATATCATCACCCGCTCCACCGTCAAGAATGTTAGCGTCTTCGTTACCATCAATAACATCATCACCCCCACCACCATTCACGTATGAGATTGATGGTTCATCCCCATCAACAATAACTTGAATAGTATCATTGCCTTCCGTTCCTTCAATACGAACAATCTTATAACCAGGGCCAATAACATGGTGCATTATTGTTTCTTCACCTGTAACAGGGTTGGTTAAAACAATACTATCGCCTCGAATATCTGGAATAAAAGCAGCGTCAACATCCTGCGCCAGAAGAACTTCAGCCCAACCACCATCAAGATCTTTTTCATGCGGTAAGTGTAATTCTAGCTCCGCCGCACGCTCTAAAATAGCCGCCCAACTTTGTGCCAATTCGCTTTCAGGGTCATTCATCATTAACGCTAAAATAGCCGTAGGATTTGCTAAATAACTTTGGAATGCTTGTGCCGTTTCTAAATCTGCTTGCCATTCATATATGTTCGTCGCATCAGAATTATGCCACGC
>JALZUF010000166.1 GCA_023301785.1 Alphaproteobacteria bacterium
CTGACTGCCCGCTTTGACGAACTAGTGGCTGCGATCGGGTATCAACGTCGAAAACCGTTTGACAAAAGCAAGAGCAGATGTTTCAATTGCAACAAATATGGTCATTTTAAGAATGAATGCCCAGAACCAAGAAAACCGTCAAATCCAAACCGCGGATCTGGAAATCCCAGGCCGAAAGGAAGAATGTACAACAGCAATGCCGTCGAAGGAACCGATCCCGAACCAGTGGAATACGTGGACCCGCACGGATCCAACTACACTTCGGGAAACGAATAAGGGAGACGAACTGTGGCTCCGTTTCTCTCCCTGCCAAGATAATGAGCTTCTGGACGGTACTGTCGTGCTGTTTCACATCGGACAAACCCGCAACTCGCCCTACTTTGGACGTCAGGATAAACGGTCAAAAAGTAAGTGCATTGTTGGACACGGGAAGTTCCGTAACCCTTTTGGATAGTAGTCTCAAACAATCCCTTTTGCGTAAAGGCAGCAACATGGCCAGACCAATTGCTATCAGACTCTGCGGAGCTGACGGCAGAGAACTTGTCAATGAGGGATGTTATAGCTTGGAAATTTCATTTGGACAACGATCTTCGTTTCATAATGTAATGTTTATCCGCAAGCTACAGGTACCATGTATCATAGGCATGGATGTAATGAGCAAGGCGGGTGTTGTAATTGACACTGCCTCAGGCTGCGTTAACTTTACGAATCCTATGACCGTACAAGGAGAGCAATCGTTGTGCTTGGTAAAGACAACCATTCTCCCTCCGAAATCTGAAACGCAAGTAAAGCTTACATGTAATGGGTCATTCAAAAACGGACTGTTAGAATCAGACGTTGGTATGCCAGACGAAACCCTCGTAATGGACGGAATCGTGAGCAGTGAAATAGGAGGGAAAGAGTGTTTGGCTGTAATGGCAAATTTCTCTCATCTCCCAGTCAAGATTTCATCGGATATACCGGTTGCCCGATTGACGGTCAATCCAAAAATGAAAATCACTCCATTGAAGGAATGTCTAAACATCAATACAGCAACTCCGGTAATTAAAGATTATGCTCACGTCGATTCGATTTCGTTAGAGCACGTCCCAAATGCCTACAAACCCCAGTATAGCGCTTTACTCCGAGAATATTCAGATGTGTTTTCCAGAAACGACCTTGATATAGGGCATTGTAAAAGCCTACCGCATCAGGTTCGGTTGACTGACCCTAATAAAATCGTATCTATAAATCAATATCGTATGCCTCACCACCTAAAAGAAGTTGCTATCGACTACGTCCAAAGACTATTAGCTGCTGGAGTGGTACGTAAGTCAAATTCCGTATTTAACAGCCCGTTAATGCTGGTAAAAAAGCCCCATGCCGATCCATCCAAACCATTGGCGGAACAGTACAGATTAGTACATAATTATGTTGAAGTCAATAAGAATATCTCACCTTGCAGCTATCCCCTCCGGCATTTGTATGAACTGCTGGACGAGGTAGCGGGAGGTACAGTTTATTCCATACTGGACCTTAGCCAGGGATTTTTCCAGCAACACTTGGTTGACCCGCACGAAGCAACAGCATTCTCTATTCCAGGGGTAGGACAATACAGTTATTGCAGATCTCCCCAAGGCATGAACAGCTCACCCGCCTACTTTCAGAGACTTTTAGATTATGTGTTGGAAGGCATTAAACGTACGTACGTATATATAGATGACGTAGTAGTCTCCGTTACCTCTCACGAGCAGAACTTAGACACTTTACGTTTGGTATTCAGCAGGTTTAGAAAACACAACTTGAAAGTAAAACCTTCCAAATGTCAGTTTGGAACCGCAAAGATCACGTATTTAGGTTACGACATTTGTACAGAAAAAGGAATTTCCCCAGGCCAGGCCAAGACAGAGGTAATTCGAAATTGGCCGTGTCCTAAATCAATAAGGGAAATTCGAGGATTCTTAGGACTAACTTCCTTTTTCCGTCGGGCTATCAAAGATTTTAGCATTATTAGCTCGGACTTAAACAAATTAGTTAGAAAAGATTCTGGATACACCAATGGTCCATTGCCTGAAAAGGGTCGGTTAAGTTTTCAAAACCTTCAGAAGGCCCTTATTTCCAAACCCTGCCTGGCTGCTGTTGATTTCAACAAAGAATTTTATTTGACTTGCGACGCATCAGCCACTCACTACGGTGCCTGTCTCTCGCAGAAAAATAAACAAGGGATCGAACAGCCGTGTGCTTATGCTAGCAAATTGTTAAACGATCGAGAAGCAAAACAAGCCCCAGGGTTCCGGGAAAAAGCAGCTCTGCTATTTGCAATGAGACATTTTAACCCTTATTTGGTAGGCAGAGAATTCATAATTCGCACTGACCACAAACCTAATTTAGCAATTACTAAGGGTAAAACGGCCGTGTATGATACACTGACAGATGAAATCCTCTCGTACCTCCCTTTTAGATTGGAATACTTAAATGGTAGCAAGATGTTCGCAGATATTCTTTCAAGGCCTCCAGGCTACTCGTGCAACGCAGTTACCTGGGACCAGTCGTCTCACGCTAAGCTAATGGCTTTTCATGATAAAGTACCAACT
>JALZUF010000167.1 GCA_023301785.1 Alphaproteobacteria bacterium
CGGGCGGACTTGGTTGCGATAAAGCAACAGCCAAATGCCGCTCCTGCGGGACGTTCTATTCAATAATATGGGCATATTCTGGCATTAAGCGTCGATTTTTCTTGGTTTTATTTTCCAAAATCGCTAGTGTGCATTATTCATAAGTTAGAAAATACTTTTATAAAAGAGTAAAAATAAGGATAGGGACATGAAATCCAAACACACGCCTGACCGCGTTCACGTTGTAAGACCGCCAGAAAATGACAGCTACCCTGATATTCAAAATGTTGAAATCTTGCGTACTTTGGCGAAAATCGGCGATAAGCTGAAGCGCAGTGAAGCGGAACGTTATGAATTGCTAGCTGAGCTACGTGAATATCGTAAGTCATTGCGTGATTTGGAAGATAAAGCGGATAATTCAGAAAAAGCCTATTTAGCGGTTGAGAATAAGATTCAATCATCTGGCGCTGTTGGAACAGAAAATGTTCAACGCCAAGTTCGTTTTGAGAAAACGTTAAAAGCCACAGAAGATAAAATGTTGAAGGCCATTGCAGGCCAAGCGGTTATTGATAATCGCTTACGCGCGACAGAAGATAAACAGGAAATGATGGATCAACGTATTGATCAGTCAGTTGCTGAGCAAACCAAGTTGAGCCGTCAAATTGATATTGCGACACAAGACAAAGCGCGTATGATGAGGAAAGTAGAACGTTTAGAAGAAATCGTTTTAGAAACGCAAGAAACATTGCGTGCCAAAGCGATGGTGCTTTTAACCGATCAAAACAAAGAGACTGCGAAGCCTGCGCCGAGTGCGTTGTCTGCGCCAGATTGGAGTAATGTGAAGTCTGAAAAAGTTGCAAGAAAACCGCTTAAAAATCAAGAAAAAGAACCAGCGATTATTTATCAAGACGCTTGGACAAAACATATCAATTATCAAAACGCTAGTGTTGTTGCGCTGATTTTTGCGGCACTTGTCTTTGGCTGGGTGGTTAACAAAATGTCTAAACCTTCTGTGGGGGGAGAGAATGTTGCTGTTGTTCAACCGCAAACGAATTCATCAGACAATAACACATTCACGCAAGGGTCAGCTTCCTTAGAGAATGTATCGATGACAGCGAACCCAACGCCAGATAATGTGTTGGATTATAGTGATGATCAATTATTACAAGCGCTGGACGACAATCCAGACGCGTTGGCGGCGCAATTAAATGATATTGAACCTGCTGCGGTTGAGCCTCAAGCGACGGCTGAGCCAGTGGCCGCAACACCAGCGGAAAGCGCTGTTGAAACGGCGACAGTAGCAACATCATATAAGCCTGCTATTGTTGACCCTAAGATCACACCAGAGATGGAGAACTTTGAAGCGGTTGCCTATAAGCAAGACGCTACAATTCAGCAAGCTATTCAATCAGAAAAATCGACGGATATTCTAGCGACGCGTATTACGCCTGATCGAACTTTACCAGACCAAGCAAAGCGTATTGAAACGCAGGCCTTTTCAGGAAATGGTGAAGCACAACATGATTTGGCGGCTATTTATACAGCGGGTCAAATGGGTGTTGATCAAAATTTTGAACGTGCGGCTTTGTGGTTTAGAGAAGCTTCAGATAACCAAGTGCCAAATGCGCGCTACAACTTAGGTGTCTTGTATCATCAAGGGTTGGGTAAAGAGCGTAACCTCGATCGTGCCCTATATTGGTATCGTGAAGCGGCAAAGCTTGGTCATGCTGAGGCGCAGTACAATTTGGGTATCGCACATATTGAAGGTATCGGCACAGAGTATAACCCACAGTTGGCGGCAGCATTTTTTGAACGTGCGGCAAATAATGGCATCATGGAAGCGGCGTATAATCTAGGTCTTATCTATGACAACAGTCTTCTTGGTCAAAGCAAACCAGAAGAAGCGTTGCTTTGGTACAAAATTGCAGCAGATCAGGGCAGTGTTGAAGCCAAGAGTGCGATGGAGCAACTAGCGAAAAACTTGCAAATTGGTATGGATGATATTGATAACCTCGTTGAGCGTATGCAGATTATTAATCAGTCTGTTAAGGGGCGTCGTGCAGGACCAGATATGAGTGCAACGAACAAGTCATCATCATTTGATGTTGATAGTGGTTTGGTGAAACAAATTCAAGAGTACCTTATGCTCACTGGTGGCTACGCTGGCCCAGCAGATGGTATTAATGGAACGGCAACACAAAATTCTATTCGTGCCTATCAAGCGGCAAATAATATTTCTGTAACAGGAGAGATTAGCGAAGAGCTTTTGAACAGTATGGTTGGTGGAGCGATTGACCGCCTGAACAAGGCCAACTAGTTTTTTTCTAAGATAATAAAACATCTTGTATCCACCAATGATCATGATCTTGGTGGATTTTGTTTTTTGCGGTTATTAGATCAGCGTGATTTTCAAACAGAGCGAAACAGCAAGAGCCACTGCCACTCATACGGGTTAAGCTGACATTATCTTGTGTCTGTAGGGTTGTGAGTATTGTTTGAATGTCAGGAATATTTTCAACAGCCGCCGATGTTAAATTATTTTGATGATCTTCTAAATATTCAATAACGGCGCTCGTGTCTTGAAATTTTGTTTTATATTGTGTTTCTGTTGAGAAATCTGAATCGTATGCTGCGAATATTTCTTGTGTTGCACAATGTTGGCTTGGATAAACCAGCAAGGCATGAAGCGTAGGGAATTGTTGTATGGGCGTGATGTTCTCCCCGATGCCATCGAAGTAACACGCTTTTCCATGATAACAAACGGGCACATCTGCACCCAAACTCAACAGAAGGTCGTTTAAATCATCGGCGGGTATCTCTTTGTTAAAGAACTTGAGTAAACCTTTAATGGTTGCCGCGGCATCACTGGAGCCACCGCCTAAGCCTGCGCCTATGGGTATATTTTTGTTTAAGTGAATATGAACGTTAGGTTTAATGTCTAAGTAATCGCAGAGTAAATTGGTTGCTGTGATGACAAGGTTATTATCATCAAGCGGTAGGTTTTCAGCGGTGCTATCGAATGAAAATTTAAATTCGTCACTGGGTGAGATAATAATTTTATCACCAAAATCGGCAAAGGCCACGAGAGACTGTAAGAGATGATAATTTTTTGAATTACGCCCTGTGACGTGTAGGAATAAATTTATTTTTGCTGGTGCAAAAATCTCCAACGGTTTCATTGCAGAAGTCATAAATTATAATTCAGCCTTGGTGTCAGCCACTGGTTTTACAGTTTCATCAGATAACTTTTGATCGCTTTGCATTTCTTCAGTTAAGCCCGCGCTTAGTTTATTTTTTAAGCTTGCGGATAAATCAACATCTTCGCCTTCGTTATAATTTAAAGCGCGGCGCCATTGAAAACGAGCTTCATTTTTACGGTCTACTTGCCAATAGGCATCACCAAGGTGATCGTTGATTGTTGCATCGTAAGGGAGAAGGGCGACGGCACGTTCTAAATGCGGGATTGCGGCGTTATATTCACCCATTTTATAAAAGGCCCAGCCCAAAGAGTCTGTGATGTAACCATCGTTTGGTTTAAAAGCCACAGCGCGTGAAATCATCTTGAGAGATTCGTCTAAGTTAATGCCTTGATCAACCCAGCTGTACCCTAGATAGTTTAAAATATATGGATTGTCTGGGCGGTATTCTAAAGCCAATTTTAAATCATCTTCAGACTTTCGCATTTGCTTTGTTTGCTCGTATGCAATGCCACGACCATATAAAACATGCCAATATTCATCGGGTAGCTTATCCCACTTGCTAATAATTTTATCGTAAGTTGCAATGGCTTTATCGAAGTCTTCTTCTAGGCGATAGATATCACCAATTTGAATGAGAGCATCAATGTCGTCTTGTTCGTCATAGAGATTGTTTAGAATATCAATCGCTTTTTGGTTTTCTTCTTTTTCGGAATATAGCTCAGCAATTTGTCTTTGCGTGAAAGAGTAAAGTTCACTTTCACTATCGATTTTCTTTAAGACACGGATCGCGTCATCATATTGTTCATAGCGCTGGAAAACTTCGCCAATGATGGAATAACTTTTATATAATTTGGGATTTAGATGAATAGCCATCTGCGCGAAGATAGAAGCGCTGTCTTCGCTATACTCTCTCAGTAATAATTCGCCCATATCTTGAAAAACAAGAGCGGCACCTTGTTTGGCTTTGGTAATATTGGGGAGCGTAATTTCTTTTTCGAGGGCGATACTTGTTTCTAGGTTTTTAAGCTTTGTCTTTAACTCTGGGTTAGCGAAACCATTATCTTCAACGTAGCTGTAGATTTCTATCGCCTTTTTGACGCGGCCATAAACAAGGAAAGCATCGCCCTGTTGCTCTAAATCGCGGATATCGCTGTCTTTTATATTAAACGCGTCATCCGCATAAGTGATCGCGGTTTTTTTCTTGTTTACTAAGTTACCCGCCAATAGAGCTTGGTAGGCATTGAACGAATTCTTAGGTAAATTCTCTACGGACATTTTTTGTTGACCAGCATTCGCCCATAACTTTAAGGATGGTACAATAAAGGCCGCAATATTATTTTCTTCGATCGTGCGTAAAATACGAAGGGCTTCGCCGTAGTTTTCTTGTTCAAACGCTTCTAGCGTTATAAATAAAGCGCCTAGGATATTTTGCGGATCATCCTCTAAAACACGCTTCGCTGTTTTAAAGGCATCTTCATACTGCCCAGCGGCCATTGAAACGATCATGCTGTGTTTTTGTAGGTCGACATTTTCTTTTTCACGCGCAATAACACGGCTCATATATTCTGCGGCTTTATCCCAATCTTTATGACGTTGGGCAAATTGACCAGCAAGGTAGCTACCTGAGGTGGTCTGTCTGAAATAATAGGGCTGACTGCCGATGGCATTCATGATGTCTTCGGTTGTCAGTTGTGTTTCCGCCGTTGGATGAAAATAGCGTGGCACAAGATATTCTGCCGCGCTGTAGCCAGTAATAATGCCAGCCAAGCAAAGGGGAATGAAAATTTTAGGTTTTAAGATCGACATTTTTTAACCTTACATGCTTCCGTAATTGGGGCCACCGCCACCCTGTGGGACAACCCAATCAATGTTTTGAGAGGGATCTTTGATATCGCATGTTTTGCAATGAATACAGTTTTGCGAATTGATTTGGAATTTCTTTTGTCCCGCTTCTTCGACAATTTCATAAACGGCGGCTGGGCAATAACGTTGTGCAGGCTCCGCATATTTCGGCAGGTTTACATCGATTGGAATTGACGGGTCTTTTAAAACTAAATGCGAGGGTTCATTCTCACTGTGGTTTGTATTCGTAAGCTGGACACTAGTGAGGCGATCAAATGTTAAGACACCGTCGGGGCTTGGGTAATCAATTTTTAGACCATCATTTGC
>JALZUF010000168.1 GCA_023301785.1 Alphaproteobacteria bacterium
ATGGTTTCTATTTTGGGAATTGAACCCATTGATGAAAAGGAAAAATTTGAAGGTAGTTTAATGCGCTACGTGAAGACAAAAGAACAAATTAAAAAAGAAAAAGAGGAGCAAAAAATTGCAGCTCATTGATTATCTTAATGATGAAAATATAGAGATCCTTAAAGGTGTAACATCGGACAGCCGTCAGGTTAAGTCGGGTTATTTATTTGCAGCGTTGCCTGGAAGTAAGCTTAAAGGTGATAAGTTTATTGCGGATGCTATCCAAAATGGAGCAACAGTTATTGTTGTTGAAACTGGTGCGCTAAAAGATTTGAAACTGTCTGATGATGTATCAGTTATTGAGGATGAAAATCCAAGAAAAGCATTCTCGAAAATTGTTGCGCAATACTATAAATTACAACCTCAAAATATTGTTGCTGTTACAGGAACGAGCGGTAAGACCTCAACGGTTTCATTTGTTCAACAGCTTTGGCATCTGTCGGGTATAGAAAAATGTGCATCATTAGGAACGTTAGGTATCCGTGGGCCAGGTATCCGACGTGGAGGAAGTCTAACAACACCTGATACGCAAAGCCTGCACGCCGAAATTACAGATTTAGCCTCAGTTGGAATTAATCATCTTGCGATGGAGGCATCTAGTCATGGTCTTGATCAATTTCGCTTGGATGGCGTTAACGTTAAAGCGGCTGCGTTTGCAAATTTGTCACGCGATCATATGGATTATCACTCCGATATGGATGATTACTTTGAAGCGAAGGCACGACTGTTTTCTGAGGTCATGAAAGAAAAGGGTGTTGCGATTATAAATGCTGATGATGAATATGGTCAAAAGCTCATTCCGATAGCAGAAAAAAGAAATCATAAAATTGTTACTTTTGGTCAAGCTGGCGAAACTATTAAATTGCTTAAACGCGATACTAAACCCAACGGTCAAGATATAACGATTGCGTATAACGATAAGAATTATGATGTGATGTTACCTTTGGTTGGTGAGTTTCAGGTCATGAATGCTTTATGTGCGTTAGGCCTTGTGTTGTCGCAAGATGACGACGCAGAAAAATATATTCCTTTATTGGAAAAATTGCGTGGTGTTCCTGGTCGATTGCAATTTGTATCGGGTCATGAAAAGGGTGCTGTTTATGTTGACTACGCGCATAAACCTGCCGCGCTAGAGATGATTTTAAAAACTTTGCGTCCTCATACGAAGAACAAATTAGTCTGTGTCTTTGGTTGTGGTGGAAATCGTGACAAAGGTAAGCGCGCAATGATGGGTAAGATTGCAACTGATTTGTCGGATGTCACTATTGTTACTGATGATAATCCGCGTGATGAAAATGCCGCATCAATACGTGCGCAAATTATGGAGACGGCAACTGGTGCATTGGAAGTGGCTGATAGATCTAAAGCAATTAATCAAGCCGTTCAAGATTTAGAAGAAGGCGATATTCTTGTTGTCGCAGGCAAAGGGCATGAGCAAGGGCAGATCATAGGTGATGAGGTTCACCCTTTTGACGATGTAGAAGAAGTTAAAAAATCGATAGATAAATTATCAAATTAAGAGAGTTAATTCGAATGAATAAATCAGAAGTAATCTGGACGGCCAAAGACGCAATTAAAGCTACGGACGGTGTATGTGAAAATCAAGACTGGAGTGCATATGGCGTTTCAATTGATACGCGATCGCTAAACGAAGGTGATATTTTTGTTGCGCTTAAGGGTGACGCAAGTGATGGGCATGAGTATGTTGCGAGCGCAATAAAAGCTGGTGCGGTTGTTGCGATTGTTGATCATCATGTTGAGGGGGTAGACGCTTCAAGGCTTTTGATTGTTAGGGATACGCTTGAGGCAATGGAGAATTTAGGCCGCGCCGCTAGAGCGCGTTCTGCGGGAAAAATAATAGGGGTGACTGGTAGTGTTGGTAAAACAGGCACAAAAGAAATGCTATCAACAGCATTTTCTGCGCAAGGTCAAACACACGCGAGTATTAAGAGTTATAATAATCATTGGGGCGTGCCGCTAACTTTATCTGGAATGCATGCAGGGACTGATTATGGTGTGTTTGAAATGGGCATGAATCACGCGAATGAGATCACGCCTTTATCTCAAATGGTTCAGCCGGAGATTGCTATCATTACGACAATTGCTCCTGTGCATATTGAACATTTTGATAATAATATTGAAGGTATTATTGAAGCCAAGGCAGAAATTTTTAACGGTATGTCCGAAGGAGCCCAGGTTGTCCTAAATAAAGACCTTGAAAGTTTTGAGGTTCTTAAACAAAAAGCAGAAAACAAAAACTTAAAAGTTTATGGCTTTGGCGAAGATGACAATGCGGATGCAACTGTCATTGATTGCTTGGAAGCGGCAAATGGATCGCGTGTTAAGGCAAGTATTCTTGGTGAAGAGGTCAGCTATAACTTACAAATTGCGGGTCGTCACATTGTTTGTAATTCATTGGCAGTTCTGCTGGCTGTGAAACTTGCGGGCGCGGATATTCAAGTGGCAGCTAAAGCGCTTGCTAAGCAAGAACCTATTATTGGTAGAGGAAAGCGCGAGTTGATTGACAGTGGTGTAAAAGAAAACCCTATTACGCTGATTGATGAGAGTTATAATGCCTCACCGTTGGCTATGAATGCTGCATTTAAAGTTTTAGCGTTAGTTGACCCTGGTCGCGGTGGTCGTCGTATTGCGGTTTTAGGGGATATGCTGGAGCTAGGTTCTGATGGCCCTAAGATGCATGCTGATTTAGCACTACCGCTTAAAGCCTGTAATGTTGATTTAGTTTATACCTGTGGTAAAGATATGAAAAAATTATATGAGCAACTACCTGCTAATCAACGTGGCGCACATAAGGATACGAGTCAGGAATTGGCTCAAATTGTACCTGATGTTTTAGTGCCAGGTGATGTTGTGATGGTTAAAGGATCACTGGGTAGTAAAATGGGATTGGTTGTTGAAGCATTACGCGCACTGCCAAATAAATTGATAAGCAAAAAGGAAATTTAAAATGTTGTATCATCTTCTTTATCCATTGGCGGAAGATTTCGCGATATTTAACTTGTTTCGTTATATTACGTTTCGTACAGGGTGTGCCATTCTAACGGCGTTGATTATTGGTTTTGTTATTGGTCCTGCGATTATTAAGTGGTTAAAGAAAAAGCAAGGCGAGGGACAACCCATTCGCAATGACGGCCCTGAAACGCATTTTAAAAAAGCAGGTACGCCGACGATGGGCGGATTGATGATTTTGATATCGGCGGGTATTTCGGTATTGCTTTGGTCTGATTTAAGTAACCCTTATGTCTGGATTGTTGGCGGTGTGATTTTAGCTTTTGGTTTAATTGGTGCGGCGGATGACTATGCGAAGTTAACGAAGCGTTCTCACGAAGGTATTTCTGGTAAGGTACGTTTGCTCTGTGAATTTGCTATCGCCTTTTTGGCGGTGGCCGCTTACATTAATTTCACAACAACAACTGTGGCAACAGGTTTAGCAATTCCCTTTATGAAAGACTTTTTATTACCGCTTGGTATTATGATGATACCGTTTGGAATGCTGGTTATTGTTGGCGCATCTAATGCTGTTAACTTGACTGATGGTTTGGATGGTCTAGCGATTGTTCCTGTGATGATTGCGGCGGCTTGTTATGGGCTTATCAGTTATCTTGTAGGTAATGCTCTGTTCTCTGAATATTTGGGCATTCAGTTTGTTCCGGGAACCGGCGAGTTGGCCATTATCTGCGGGGCATTGATTGGCGCAGGAATGGGATTTCTTTGGTTTAACGCGCCGCCTGCGATGGTTTTCATGGGGGATACAGGATCGTTATCAATGGGCGCAGGTCTAGGAGCGATGGCTGTTATTGTTAAGCATGAACTTGTTCTGGCGATTATTGGTGGTTTATTTGTGTTAGAGACTTTATCCGTTGTTATACAAGTTGTCTCCTTTAAATTGACAGGAAAACGTGTGTTTAGAATGGCGCCTATTCACCATCATTTTGAAAAGAAGGGATGGTCTGAACCGACAGTGGTTATTCGTTTTTGGATTATCGCTGTCATTTTGGCTCTTGTCGGGCTTTCTACTTTAAAGCTAAGATAAAACATGATTGATCTTAATCCTTATATTCAAACGCTACCTCATAAAAAAATAGCTGTTTTTGGCTTGGGCCTTTCAGGCCTTAGCGCTATTAGAGTTTTAACGCAGACTGAAGCACAGATTGTTGCATGGGATGATAACGAAGAAAATAGAAACAAAGCGGCAGAGCTTGGCGCAACTATTGACGATTTAACGACAACTGATTTAAGCGATTTTGATTTTTTACTTTTGGCTCCAGGTGTTCCGTATTCCTTTGAACCGCATGATGTTGTTTTAAACGCACAAAAATATGATCTAGAAATCATTGGCGATTTAGAGTTGTTGCACCGTGGTGGGCATGGCCTTAAAACGATTGGCATTACTGGCACGAATGGTAAGTCAACGACGACAGCTTTAATGAATCACGTTCTCAATGAATGCGGCGTTGCTGCAATCATGGGAGGTAATATTGGTGAACCTGCATTAGAGTTGGATTTATCCAATAAAGATCTTCTTATTCTTGAGATTTCATCTTATCAAATGGATCTATGCCCGACGTTTCGTCCTGACATTTCATTGCTTTTAAACATCACGCCAGATCATTTAGATCGCCATGGTGGTATGAAAGAATATATTGCAGCCAAAGCCAGAATTCTCGATGGGCAAGGTGAATCTTACATCAGTATTGACGATGATTTTTGTTTATCAGAATTTGATAAAGCTTTCATGAAAAGAGAAAGATTTGTTACGCCTATTTCTGTTACTTCCACAATTCAAGAAGGCTTGTTCGTGCAAAATAATTTTCTTTGCCACAATAGATATGGCGAAGATATTATTATTTTTGACTTAAGTGTTTTTGAAACGTTAAAAGGGCATCATAACCAACAAAATATGGCTTTTGTTTATGCTGTGGCTAAGAAGTTTAGTTTGAATGATGAAAAAATATTTCAGGCTTTTGCGTCTTATCCTGGGCTGCCGCATAGGCAATATGTGATTGCGAAACAAAATAACATCCAGTTTATCAATGATAGTAAGGCAACAAACGCAGAGTCAGCGGCAAAGGCGTTGGCTTCCTACGATAATATCTATTGGATTTTAGGCGGTAGGCCTAAGAAAAACGGTTTGAACGGGCTGGAAATTTTTAAAGAAAAAATTATAAAAGCCTATGTTATTGGCGAGGCAACCGAAGGGTTCTCTCGTTGGTTGGAGCATTTTGGTATTGAATTTGAGGCGGCAGATAACATTTCAGAAGCAACGGAAAAAGCTTATGCTCAAGCATCACAAGCAGGCAATGAAAAAACAATTCTTTTATCCCCTGCCTGCGCCTCTTGGGACCAGTTTAGTTCTTTCGAAGATCGTGGAAATCAATTTACTGATAAAGTTCTTCATCTAATGAATGAGGCTTCATAAAATTGGGTCTTTTTTCGCGTACAAATAAATCATTAATATCGCAATGGTGGTGGACGGTTGATCGCGGTCTGTTGTCGATGGTTGGCGGCATTATCATCTTTGGTATTGTTTTGGTCATGGCGGCAAGTCCTCCTGTTGCACAACGTATTGGCTTAGATGAATATCATTTTTTCATAAGGCACATTATTGTTCTTGTTCCGTCGATTTTGATTATGTTGGGCATTTCATTCCTTAATGTCAGGTATATATGGCGTTTAGCCGCGTTAATGTTGGTGGGCAGTTTCTTTTGTTTAATTTACGTTTTGATTTTTGGTGTTGAAATCAAAGGGGCGCAACGGTGGATCCATTTACCGGGTTTCTCCCTTCAGCCCAGTGAGTTTGCTAAACCTGCTTTTATTGTTGTTGCGGCTTGGTTTATTGCAAAACAAAAAGATGCTGTTGGAACAAAAAATAATTACCCTGGCACTAAAATTGCGGCAGTACTCTACGGCGCTATTGCCTCGTTATTGGTACTACAGCCTGATATGGGCATGACATTTATTGTTACGTCTTGCTTTATCGCCATTATTTTTATGGCGGGATTACCATTTCGAATAATATTCTTACTTATGCTTTTTGCTATTGGGGCGGCGTCTATGGCATATTTTTCATTATCGCACGTGCAAAGTCGTGTAGATCGTTTCTTAAACCCCGATAGTGGCGATACGTATCAGATTGAAAAATCTTTAGATGCGTTTAAAAATGGTGGTATTTTAGGAACAGGGCCAGGGCAGGGAACGGTTAAGCTTAGTATTCCTGATGCGCACGCAGATTTTATATTCTCGGTCGCGGGGGAGGAATTAGGGCTTTTCTTTATTATTATCATTGTTGCGCTTTATGCAGGTGTTCTATTAAAAGGATTTGGAAGAGTTATGGATAGTGATAGTATGTTCATTGTGCTCGCGGCAGGGGGGCTGCTGACGATGTTTGGCTTGCAGGCGTTGATCCATATGGGGTCTGCGTTAAGTTTGTTACCAACAAAGGGTATGACTTTACCGTTTATTAGCTATGGTGGATCTTCGTTATTGTCGATGAGTGTGGCTTTCGGTATGATTTTGGCTTTGACACGACGGCAAGCAAAAACTAGTGTTTCTCAAGGTGGAATATCCATTCAAGCGATAAATGCTGAAAAATTGTAAATTAGGTTAGGATCTCAATATTATGAGTGCGGAAGCGAAACAAATATTAATAAGCGCTGG
>JALZUF010000169.1 GCA_023301785.1 Alphaproteobacteria bacterium
AAAATTACTTACTCCCCCATTCAAAAAATTTGGCTTGATAGCAATGGAGAGACAGACCCAATTTATGGTGAATACACATTTGTGGGTGACTCTAGTGTTGATAATGTAATATCGACACGATCCGAGCTTATATTTTATGCTCCTCACCTTAGAAAAGAAATTTGCATTAAGATAAACGATAGCCTTGGTATCGATCCTATTGCTGGTCAACCACCAGAAGATAATACAGGCATGGTTACAAGTGGTAAATTTATAGGCTCCTTTGTCCCTTCCCCCTCAGCAGCAGGAAGAATTGGTGATTCAGGATCATCATCAACTATCTCTCTCGAACAAGCTGGCTGTATGTACGAATCTTCCAATTGTAATGGCCCCACATCAAGTTGCTATA
Source organism: Alphaproteobacteria bacterium (assembly GCA_023301785.1). Classification (GTDB taxonomy): domain Bacteria; phylum Pseudomonadota; class Alphaproteobacteria; order Micavibrionales; family Micavibrionaceae. Next base: position 389 of record JALZUF010000169.1, read on the forward strand.
ACTTTTACCAAGTCTTGGTTGCTCGATAAAGTTATCAAATAAGGGACAGGAACCTTATTGACACCGCCCCCAAATCACGATCATACTTATTTCATGGCTAGACAAGCACGCATCGTTATTCCAAACACCGCCCACCATGTTTCGCAACGTGGCAACAGAGGCGATTTTGTTTTCTTTAAAAAAGCAGATTATCAAACCTATCTTGATATCGTAAAAGAACAGTGTGATGAAAATAATATCGCTCTCTACAGCTATTGCCTTATTCCCAATCAAATCCATCTACTCGTTGAGCCTCGCGATGCCACAACTTTGGGTAAGGCTATCGGTGAAGCACACAGGCGTTATACCAATATTATTAATGCTGAACAAAATTGGAGCGGCCATCTATTCCAAAATAGGTTTTTCTCTTATGCCGCCGATGCGCAATATGCCCTGCGCGCGGCACGTTACATTGAAACATTGCCAGTCTCACTAAAACTAACCCCGCAGCCAGAAAAATATTTATGGAGCAGCGCAAAGTCTCGTTTAAAGGTCTCTGAAGATAGCATTGTAAAGCCATTCCAATCTTTTCATGCCGTGCAAGACTGGGATCAATTCTTATCGCGCCCGATGAACGAAGACGAAATCAACCAAGTTCAGCTTCACCTACAGACGGGTCGCCCTAGAGGGTCTGATTTATTCTTAGATGCTATTGAGAGAAAAATTGGACGCCCCGTACGACCACAAAAGCGTGGACGTAAGCCAAAGAACAAAACTGAAGCGGCTTAGTTAAAAACTACATTCTTTCGGGGACAAATATTCCTAACAACCCAAGTGCTGTTTCTAATTGTAGGGCGGTTTTTTGACAAAGCTTTAAACGACTTGCCTGTATAGCCGTATCTTCTTCTGATAAAATATGACAGTTGGCATAGAACGAGCTGAAAGCTTGCGCTAACTTATAAATATACTCACATAAATGATGTGGAGCGTAATGTTGAATTGATAGATTCAACGCATCGCTAAACTCGCCCAGCAGCAAAGCCAAAGCGCGATCTTGCTCTTGGATAGTGATTTCTTTTTCTTCAAAATTAATGCCTTGATCTTTTGCCTTACGGAGCAATGATTTGATACGCACTGTTTGGTATAGAAGATAAGGTCCCGTCTTGCCTTCAAAACTTGTTAAACGATCAAGATCAAAAATATAATTTGATTGGCGTTGATTTTGTAAATCCGCAAATTTAATAGCCGCAATCGCAACCTTCAAAGCAATATCATTATACTCATCTTCTTTAATGTCATCGGCCAAGTTTACTTCTGAAAGACGTTTATCGGCTTTTTCTTTCGCCATCGCGATTAAGTCTTCTAAACGAAGAACACCACCATCGCGCGTTTTAAATGGCTTTCCATCCGTTCCATTCATCGTACCAAAGCCCGCAAATGTAAGCTCCGTATTATCATTCGTAATGCCCGCTTTTTTCACGGCACGGAACACTTGTTCAAAATGCAAAGACTGACGTTGATCAACAATGTAAATAATACGTGATGGCTCATACAGCTTCATACGCTCAACAATAGTCGCCATATCTGTCGTACCATATAAAACCGCGCCATCAGATTTATAAATAATAAGCGGCGGAATTTCTTTGTTATCCTCTTCTGTCACAACATCAACAACACAGGCGCCGTTGCTCATATAGGCAAGCTCTTTAGCTTTCAGATCATCAACCATGGGCGCAATGTAATCATGTACATCTGCCTCGCCCTTCCAAAGGTCAAAGTGAACACCAAGCTGTCCATATGTTTGTTTCATGCCTTCAATAGACACCTCACGAATTTTTTCCCAAATTGGATAATAAGGCGCTTCTTTATCTTGCAACTTTACTGTGATCGCGCGCGCTTCTGTCATCAGCGCTTCATCCGCCTTCGCCGCAATAGAGGCCTTAGGATAGCGCACACTAAAATCATCCATAAGCTTTTGAACAGTTTCAGGGTCTTGCGCATTGGCGTTCAATACAAGACCTTCTTCACCTTCACGGATGTAATCACCGATCAGCATACCCATGTGCGTACCCCAATCACCAAGGTGAATATCGCCCAAAACTTCAAAACCTTTAAACGCCATGATGCGGCGTAATGCGTCACCGATAATAGCGGGACGCAGGTGGCCAGCGTGCATCGCTTTGGCAATATTAGGGCCACCATAATCAAGAATAACTTTGCGCTGCTCGTCCGTTGCATCAACACCAAAATTTTCAGAGCTTTCTAGATAGCCTTCCAAAAATGTATCTGTGACATTCAGGTTAATAAAGCCAGGCCCTGCAATTTCAATTTTGGAAAAAATATCATTTGAAGACAGAGCCTCAACGATAATCTGCGCAATCTCACGTGGATTTTTCTTCGCCTGTTTCGCCGCTGCCATCGCACCATTACATTGAAACTGCGCTAAATCTGGTCGATCCGATACACGGACAAGCCCTAATTCAGCAGGCAAACCCTGCGCTTCGAATACTCCACCGATAATATCGGATAATTTTTGTGCTATTGATGTCATAGTGAATTAAATATCAACTTGCGCGCTTAACGCATTTTCTTGGATGAATTCACGGCGAGGTTCAACGACGTCACCCATAAGTGTTGAGAACAACTCACTCGCTTTTTCGGCATCTTTGACTGTCACTTGAAGTAAAATACGCGCTTCTGGATCAAGCGTTGTTTCCCACAGTTGTTCAGGGTTCATTTCACCCAAACCTTTATAGCGCTGCATAGACAAGCCTTTTTTACCCAGCTCCATCACCGACAAGAAGAAACCAGCAGGCCCCGAAACACGCGCCCCCAGCTTGTCACCAACAATGATCTCAGCAGTGCGTATAAAGTTTTCTTCTAATGTGGCTTGCGCTTTATTCAAGATACGCGCCTCAGGGGAGCGCACTTGATCAGCAGAAATACGAAGTGTCTCCTTAACACCGCGCACCATACGCGTTAACAAATATCCACCGACAGGCGTAAACTCACAGCCCCATGTTTTTTCATTCTTCATCGCAAGCTCGTTCATACGTTCTGCCAAAGCCTTCGATTTTTCTTCTGCAATTTTCACATCGTCAAAAATTTCTTCAGCAAACGCACCAATAATTGCGGCCTGCTCAATAACATCACGATTACCTGTTTTCTTGGTTAACGTTTCAATACGTTGACGCAAAGGGCTCACTTCTTCAAGCAAAGCACGTAAGTCTTCCCCTGCACGTTCTTCGCCGTTCGCATTTTTAAGACGCATATCACCAAGCGCAGATTCAATTAAGAATTGTTCCATTTCATAATCGTCTTTCAAATAACGCTCACCACCCGCACCACGCTTCACTTTATAAAGCGGAGGTTGCGCGATATAAAGATAACCATTATCAATTACTTCTGGCATATAACGGAAAAAGAACGTCAACAAAAGTGTACGAATATGTGATCCGTCGACGTCCGCATCGGTCATGATAACAATCTTATGATAACGGATTTTATCGATCGAGAACTCTTCTGGGCCGATGCCAGTTCCAAGAGCGGTAATCAAAGTACCTACCTGCTCCGAGCCTAACATTTTGTCAAAGCGCGCACGTTCTGTATTTAAGATTTTACCACGTAAGGGTAAGATCGCCTGTGTCTTACGACTACGCGCCTGTTTCGCAGAACCGCCCGCTGAGTCTCCCTCAACGATGAAGATTTCAGAATCAGCAGGATCTTTGGACTGACAATCCGCCAGCTTACCCGGCAGGTTTGAGATATCCATCACACCTTTACGACGCGTTAAATCACGCGCCTTACGCGCCGCTTCACGCGCACTAGCCGCTTCAACGATCTTACCAACGATCATTTTACCATCGGCTGGATTTTCTTCGAGCCATGTACCGAAACTTTCCGCCATAGCGGCTTCCACAACAGGACGTACTTCGGATGAAACAAGCTTATCTTTTGTCTGAGATGAGAACTTAGGATCAGGAACCTTCACCGATAAAACACACGTCAAACCTTCGCGCATATCCTCACCCGTAAGTTTGACTTTTTCTTTCTTCGTAATACCTTTTTCATCTGCATATTTCGAAATAATACGTGTCAACGCCGAACGGAAACCTGCCAAGTGCGTTCCACCATCACGTTGAGGAATATTATTTGTAAAGCAAAGCATTGTTTCATGGTAAGCATCCGTCCACTCTAACGCCGCCTCCACAGTCGTTCCGCTCTCTTCATCAAAATTTGAAAATGAAACTGTATCTTTGATGATCGCTTTTTTGTTACGATTTAAGTATTCAACAAAGCTTTCAATACCGCCCTCATAATGAAGGTGCGATACTTTTTCTTCTTCGCCGCGATTATCCGTTAGGTAAATATTTACACCTGAGTTCAAAAACGCCAATTCACGTAAACGATCTTCCAGTGTGGTAAAGCTAAATTCTACATTTGTGAATGTTTCCGTGGACGGTAAAAATGTTACAGCTGTCCCATTACGCTCGCCCTCTTCAAGGTCACGTATAGGCTTCAAATCTTCACCCGCTTCACCATGTTTGAAGCGCATCGTCCACTCTTTGCCATCACGGCGGATCGTAAGATCAAGATATTCAGACAACGCATTCACCACAGACACACCAACGCCGTGCAAACCACCAGAAACCTTATAAGAATTTTGATCAAATTTACCGCCCGCATGGAGTTGCGTCATAATAACTTGTGCGGCGGAAACTCCTTCTTCAGCATGTGTTTCCACAGGGACGCCACGGCCATTATCCTTAACTGTCGCAGAACCATCGGCGTTGAGCATAACATCAACACGATCACAATGCCCTGCGAGGCTTTCATCAATCGCGTTATCAACAACCTCGTACACCATGTGGTGCAACCCTGTTCCATCGTCGGTGTCACCAATATACATTCCAGGGCGTTTACGCACCGCTTCCAGACCACGTAAAACTTTAATGGAATCTGCGCCATAGGAATCGATCGCATCTTGATCTTGTCCTGCTGCATTTGGTGCTGTGTTTTCTGTCATTTTTTTGGCCGCTTCGCTCATTGTTATGTATCCATTATTTTAGTTAAAAACCTCAAAGAAACCTAAGTTTTCTGCGCTTTTCAATATAAAGTACTTTATAGCATTTAGGGGGTGTTTTTGACAGAGAAAACGCCAGAAAAACAAGGTTTTCCACGCTTTATAACTCATGAAAATAATTAGCTTACTTGAGCGTTTTTTACGGTAAAGAATTGAGCCTTATTTTGGATAGAATCGAACAAAATAGGGTCGGTTCCCGTCATCCAAACTTGCCCGCCCAAATGCATCAACCTTTCAAAAAGTGCCTCACGACGCCCCTCATCTAAATGAGCAGCCACTTCGTCTAACAAGAATACAGGCGGGGCCCCTCTTTCGGCTTGCATCAGACGTCCATGCGCTAAGATTATACCAATCAACAACGCTTTTTGTTCCCCCGTCGAGCATTGCGCGGCCTCAATATCTTTGGCCTTATAGAAAACAGCCAAATCACTTTTATGCGGCCCCGTACTCGCGCCGCCCACAATAGCATCACGCTTACGCGCTTCAGATAACTGATAAGCATACATTTTTTCCACCTCAACAGCAGGCGCATTACCCAACAATTCTTCTATCGTGCCCAAAGCATGAAGGCGCGCTTTGGGAAAGTATTTTTCTTCTCCCTCGTCGGCATTGTCACAAGAGTGTTGAAGACGCTCAATCATATCAATTCGCGCCGCCGCAATAGCAATTGCGGTTTCCGCCATTTGTGCTTCTAAGGAAGTCAGCCAAACAGGGTCGGCCGCGTTTGGCTCTTGTAATAATTTGCTCCGTTGGCGCATAGCATTTTCGTATCGAGTAACGCGGCCAGAATGCCCCGCATCATAAGAAAAAATAAGCCGATCTAAGAAACGTCGGCGCGTCGCCGCTCCCTCAATAAACAAGCGATCCATCTGAGGCGTGAGCCACAAGCAAGAAATGTAATCAGATAGAGCATTCTGAGATTTGGCATCTGCGCCATTGATACGCACCATACGGCGTCCCGTTTCAACATTAAGCCCCGTACCTAGCGTGACCTCAGTCGCATCTGTATCAATTTTAGACGAAATTCCCCAAGCCACAGACACATCATTCTTTTGCATATCAGACGCTTTAACGCCCCGAATACCACGCCCTGGCACCAGCAAAGATATAGCTTCAAGAATATTTGTCTTGCCCGCCCCATTATGCCCACACAAAACAACCAAACCATTCTCGACTTGCTCAAGACGCACGTGATCGTAGCATCTAAAATTCTGCAATGTAATTTGAGTAATATGAGACATGAAAAAGAGTTTAAAGGCACAAGCCTTATTGGTCACGGAGTTTTACAACTCTATAGGCATATAATAAAATCACCTTAAGCAAAAAAAGAGGCGCCTAGATGGGCACCTCTATAATTCTTTATTATCCGAGAGCGATTAAACGCGAAGCGGCATCAGCACGTAAAGTGATGAAGCGTCACCCGTATCTTCAATAATCGTTGGACTCGCTGAGTCCGCCAAAGTCATACGGCAACCATCCCCTTCAATTTGGTTCGTAATATCCATGAGATAACGGGCATTGAAGCCGATCTCCATGTTATCGTTACCGTTCACTTCCAAGTCTTCTGTCGCACTACCCGCCTCTGGAGAGTTTGCAGATAATGTCATTGTTTTGCCTTCAAACGTGATCTTAATCGCGCGTGACTTACCATCAGAAATCGTTGAAACACGGTCAATCGCAAATGAGAATGCCTTAGGATTTACTTCAACAACCTTGTCATTTCCTTGTGGGATAACACGTTGATAATCAGGGAATGTACCGTCAATTAATTTTGATGTTAAAACGATATGGTCAAAGTTGAAACGGATCTTGCTTTCAGACAAACCGATTTGAATAGAATCGCCAGCTTCTTCAACAAGCTTACGAAGCTCAGCAACAGCCTTACGCGGCAAAATAACACCCGGCATATTTTCAGCGCCAGCAGGAAGTGGCATTTCAAAACGTGCTAAACGGTGACCATCGGTAGCCACGGCACGAAGAACTTTAACGCCTTCATTTTCAGCAGCATGAATGTAAATACCGTTCAGGTAATAACGTGTTTCTTCTGTACTCATCGCAAACTTGGTACGGTCAATAAGCGCACGCAAGTCATTTGCAGGCACATCGAAAGTTGTCGGCATGTCGCCTTGGTTAAGTTCAGGGAAGTCCGCAATAGGCAGGCATGATAATTTAAAGTTTGAACGTCCCGCTTTCACGCTCATCTGATTACCAGATTCGTCCAAAACAATTTCAACATCCGTCCCATCAGGCAATTTTTTAACAATATCGAACAATGTTCCAGCAGGTGCAGTTGTTGACCCAGCTGTTTTTACTTGAGCCGCAACAGACTCTTTTATTTCCATATCCATATCAGTGGTTGCCAGACTTAAAACGCCATCTTCGGCTTTCATCAGAACGTTCGAAAGAATCGGAATAGTGTTTCTTTTCTCCACGGCACTTTGCACATGATTAAGAGAACGAAGGAGAGCAGCGCGGTCAATAGTGAAATTCATAAGAACATCCATCTGTAAATTAGTTGATTATGAATGGACTATAGCACAACAAGCCCGCTCTCCAAGGGTTTTGTTGTGTTTGGGGTATAGTTTTCCCATGTAAAAAAGGACAGAAATTGTTTCTGTCCTTTTTAAAGAATTATTTACATAGCTTGGCCGGTATCACCCAGTAAGCGCGCGACGTAAAACTTCTACATCTTGTGCAAAAGAAGCATCATCATTTGATAGTTCTTCAATCTTACGAACCGCGTGCATCACTGTCGTGTGATCACGTCCACCAAACTTACGACCAATTTCAGGCAGTGAGCGTGCTGTCAGCTGTTTTGCCAAATACATAGCCACCTGACGTGGGCGTGCCACTTGACGCGCTCTACGGGCACTGTGCATGTCAGAAAGGCGGATATTATAGTGTTCAGCAACTTTACGTTGAATTTCATCAATCGTAATACGGCGATCATGTGAGCGAAGTAAGTCTTGTAGCACTTCTTGCGTGCTCTCTAGCGTAATCACATTCTTTGATACATCAGCATGCGCCACGATACGGTTTAACGCACCTTCAAGCTCACGGATGTTTGATGTTACTTTCAATGCTAAGAATTCAAGAACTGAGTCTGGCACATCTGCTTTTAATTGATCGCGTTTTGCCTGAACAATACCCAAACGAAGCTCATATGTGGATGGTTGAATATCAGCCACTAAGCCCCATGCAAGGCGTGAACGTAGGCGCTCTTCGATACCAACCAAATCACTCGGTGCTTTATCTGCAGAAATAATAATCTGTTT
>JALZUF010000170.1 GCA_023301785.1 Alphaproteobacteria bacterium
ATGAGAATTGGGAAAGCCGTGCGCTTTGGCAAGATCATATGAATGCACCTCATTTAGGTGCTTATCAAGAGGCAACAGAGGGTGCTGTTGAGCGTTGGGATTTGTATGAAATGACGAAAGTAGAAGCATAGATGTGGATCGACTCTCATTGTCATCTTAATCACGAACGCATAAAGGAGGCGGGGACGCCTGCTGAGTTGATTGCGCGTGCGAAAGAGCAGGGGGTTGATGGCATGGTCTCAATCTGTTGTCGTATCGGGGAAGAACTTGAAGAATTGGCAGGGATTGCGCAAGCCAATGATAATGTCTGGCATTCAATCGGCACACATCCACATGATGCTGGCGAAGCAGATGAGCAAGATTATACGGTTCAACAAATTGTCGAACTTGCCAATAAATATGACAAATGCGTAGGGGTCGGAGAAGCGGGGCTTGATTACTTCTATGACAATTCACCACGTGACGATCAAAAGAAATCTTTCATCAAGCATATTCATGCGGCAAAAGAATCTGGGTTACCGTTGATTATTCACACGCGTGATGCCGAAGATGACACAATTCAGATACTGCGCGATGAAGGTGCATGTGATGGCAAAACAAAAGTATTAATGCATTGCTTTAGCTCAAATGAGACTTTAGCAAAACAATCTATTGATGAAGGCTTTACGATGTCTTTTTCCGGCATGGTGACGTTTAAAAAGAACACAGCGCTTCAGGATACCGTCCGTAGCGTACCGCTGACACAGATTTTGGTTGAAACAGACGCGCCGTACTTGGCACCAATGCCGCATCGTGGGAAAACAAATGAGCCAGCGTTCGTGGCCCATACGGGACAGTTTATTGCAGATTTACACAATTTAACACGTGAGGAGCTCGCCAGACAGACGACTGAGAATTTCTTTAAGCTGTTTGATAAGGCCTTAAGAACCTATAAGGCTTAGTTTTTTATGTAAGTTGCGTAGCATCGGTATAGATAAGTATACAGCAACGGCAAGCAAGCAAGAGATTGAGAAGAAGTCCATAGCATCAAGCATTGGAAGCATATTAAGAGGCTCAGTGATCGTTTGGGCTTGTGAGCTGCCAGCACCAGGCTCTAAAGCGTTCATTTGCTCAGCAAGCATCATCATTTGCGTTTCGCTAATGTTATCAAGGTTTTCAGTTGGTAATGCAGCTTGTTGTATAGCCATTTTTATCTCCCAGTGTTTAGTTTACGTGTTCCAGGTATAAAATTGCAAATGCCGTGCCAGTTTAAGGAAAAGTGCTGATATTGCTTATTCTTCGCTTATTAAGGAAGATAATGTTTTTATTTCCATAATATATATTATCACATCAGGATTAGAACTTAGAGAGGGCGTCACCTCTTAATTAAAGTAGCCATATTTATAGTGAGTAATCTAGAGTATCTTCAAGTCTCAAATTACTATCTTTTTATAAAGCTACTTTAAAAATATTATTTGGTTTCTGCTTCAATAGTGAAACCTGGGCAACCTTTTTCACGAGCAACGGCTTCTTTTTGAGCAATTTGTCGATTGATTGTAGGTATAGCCAATGGGTTTATTTTTCCACGGCTGCGGTCAGCAATATCTTGTTGAATTTCTTCACAGGTCATTCCTTGTGCAGTACCTCGTTGAATTGCACCATCTACAGCATGGCTTGCAACGCCTTGACCAACAGCAGATGCTGCGCCACCAAGGCAAGCTGCTAATGGAAATGATGCAACGATTATTGTACTCAGAACTAATAAATTTTTCATAGAAGGCTCCTTATTTGTATTGTGTAGAAATAGATTGTCAAAATATATTCGATAAATCAAGGCTAGAGACGCCCTCCTCTTTTTTCTGCTTTGTTTGCAACAAATGCTCATAAAGTAATCCATAACCCTTTGTTATATATATCTTTAATCTATTGTTAACGTTTACTTGATATAATTACGTATATGAAAATTTTATTAAAACTATGTGTTGTTGCCAGCTCTGCCCTATTACTAAGTGGGTGTGCGGGTTTTCTACCGCTTCCGGGTGGTAAAAGTACAACAAACGATAAATTCTATGATTCCAGCGAAGATATGACGGTACGCTTAGATACCCTGAAAACAGGTATGACATTAAGCAATGCGTTGGCGCATATGGATCGTAATGAAGAAGAATTAACGAAGCTTAATCGTCAGGAAGTATTAGCGGCTTTATATGGTGGTTTACAATCACCTTACGCCCAAGGATTTGCAGCGAACCCTTATACAGATTTAGATATTAAGTCATTATCTGGTTATAGAATTGATTATAAAATAGTAAAGCGTAAGCATGGATTAAAGTCCCCTATTTCTATCAGAACAGATGAAAACGGGTTTCATTATACTGCTGTGATGATCTTTAAAGATGGCCTTTTGTATGAAGAGCCAATCGTATCTGGTGGGTTAGTTGATACCAGTACAAGTAGTACGGTTTTTGATTATTTAAACCCTGGTGTCGTTATGAAGCGCATTGGCATGTAATCGCTTAATATCTTGTTCAATCTCTCAATATCATTAGACTAAACTTCATTCTTAAATGAGGTAACGCATGTCTAATAAATTTAATCCCGAAAAGGAATTTCCATCTTCTATAGAAAAACTTATATGGGTCATGCAATGCTTGCGTGATCCTGATCGCGGTTGCCCTTGGGATAAAGAGCAAACCTATGAAACCATTCTCCCCTACACTATTGAAGAAGCTTACGAAGTCGCTGATGCGATTGAGAATGGTAGTATTGATGACTTTAAAGAAGAGCTTGGCGATTTGTTGTTGCAAGTTATTTATCACGCACAGATTGCCGTTGAGGCGAATGATTTCTCCTTTGATGATGTGGCCGAGAGCATTGCTAGTAAGATGATATCCCGCCACCCGCACGTCTTTGGAGAAGACGATGCACAAACGGCCAATGATGTCGTCGGTATATGGGAACGCCAAAAGGATAAAGAGCATGATTATAATGGGGCATTAGACAGTGTAACGAAAGGTCTACCCGCCCTACTCCGCGCCCGTAAATTACAAAAGGCAGCCGCAAAGGTTGGCTTTGAATGGCGTGATGCAGATGAAGCGTTCCTGAAGGTTCACGAAGAGATAAATGAGTTTAAAGAAGCGAGCGAAGATACTGATAAAGAAGAAGAGTTTGGTGACTTACTATTTGCACTTGTGAATGTTGGACGAATGCAAGGTATAGACGCAGAAGAAGCCCTGCGCAAAGCGAGTAATAAATTTACAAAGCGATTTGAGGGCATAGAAAAACAACTTAACCATGATGGCAAGTTGTTTAGTAATCTTAGTCTGGATCAAATGTTGGAATATTGGCAACGCCAAAAATAACAATTATGGACCGCCACCCATTCCGCCCATTTCACCTGGCGCACTAGTTGCCACAACAGGAGCGCTTTGCGGTCCTTCTGTTTGTGGTCCTTCCGATTCTGGCGGTGGATTGAAAGGCTCGTTTGCTGCTTCACCAAAGAAACCTGTTAATTCACGCGTTCCATCACCAAGTGTGAAATTTAGCGAATCGTTTGCGGCATCCTGCGAAAAGAAGCCATTATCAAGATCATCTTTTGCAAGTACGTCTTCTCTGTTACCTGCCATACGCATACTAATTCCAGGGCTGTTCTCTTCCTTAAAATCTTGATATGCACTATGAAAAGCTTCGGGACCTTGATCGATAAGTGCTGTTATTTCGGCATCAGTCATAGACTCAAAAAAATCAGGTAAATCGGAGGCGTAATCTATAAAATTTTCTACAAAATCAGGGTCACTTAAAAAGTCTTCTCTTTCTGATTCTGAAAGAGCGCCTAATGTATAACCTATAAAGACGTTCTGTAAAAAATCAGGAACTTCGGCTGTATATGGAGCAAGTTCAGCAGCGTTAGTTGGTACTCCCACAGGCTCTGGCTCTGGCTCAGGCTCAGGCTCAGGCTCTGGCTCAGGCTCTGGCTCTGGCTCAGGCTCAGGTGTTGGTATAGGTTCTGGCTCTGGCTCTGGCTCAGGCTCTGGCTCTGGCTCTGGCTCAGGTGTTGGTATAGGTTCTGGCTCTGGCTCAGGCTCTGGCTCTGGAATGGAATTGGGAACGTCACCTAGAACACTGCCGTCAGCAGAAACATATACCATGCCGCCATAGGCGCTTGGTCTTGTTTCTAAGTTGGCAATTTCTTCATCTGTAAGGCCGTCCATTCGCCCTGCATCTTCTTCAAGTTGTCCCAGCTCTCCCCATTCTCTTTCACTATTATCTGCTTGTTCATCGAGGGCATCAGCGGCATCAATATCACCTCTTGCGCGAAGTTGGTCTGCGACATCGCGAATACATTGAATGTGGTGCGCGCGCTCAGCTGGTGTTTTATAACCTTCCCTCATCATTTCTTGGTCGCTTGCAATTAAGCGTGCTTCGCATATGGCAAGTTGTATTTCTGGTGAATATTCGGAAAGATCTGGTGTAGGGCCAGTTATCATGTCAAGCGCTTCTTCTCTTGTGAAAGGAACGACAGATGATACTGGTCCTGCTGTGGGAGCTTCATTTGGTTGCTCTTCGCTCTCCCCTGTTTGCATCCGAGAAATTAAGGCACCATCTTCGGCAAACTCAAGAGAATCAAAATGAATTATGCCATCTGTTCCAGTAGGAATATCTTGAACAATAATGCCTTGCTCTTGCATTTCGACAACATATGAATTCCAACGCGCTGTAAGTTCTTCATTGTCTACTACACCATCATTACTTAACGCAATTAATTCGTCACGAAAAATTTCTGCATTTGCCGCCTCTTCTTCTGATGTAACCATAAGGTTAGTAACGGGCATTCTTGGATTGGGTTGTGCGTCAGTCGTTATGATTTCTGGTGTTGCCCCTGTTGGTAAAGGCTGATCTACCTCTATGCCATCACTGCTTTTGTATGCAGGATTTAAATCCCCAGCGAATGAGTCGCGCGAATTTTCAAAACTTGCATCGCTAAATCCTAGAAAATCTAGTGCTGGATTTGACATTAAAAAGAGCCCCTAATTAAATTGTTCTTATCTATTATTATACCGGCAAAAGGTTAATAAAATCAAATTTTCATAACTTGTTAACCTTTGTAACGT
>JALZUF010000171.1 GCA_023301785.1 Alphaproteobacteria bacterium
TCTTTGAATTGTGATTGACCTAGTTCGCCCTTGTCAAAATTCACAACTTTTTTTACATCTGCCATTGAACTTTCAAAATCAATAGCAAGTTTAACTGGAGCAGCAACTGTGGCGACCATCACGGCAGCGCCGACCATCTTGCCGCGCAGTTCTGAACGGCGTTCAAGGTTTTTATCACGCGCGCTTGTCAACATAGACAGCCGGACTTGCTGTGCATTTAAACGGTCATAGGTTCTCGCTAGATCACGGTTTTGGGTTGCAAGGCCGCGCGTCGATTGACCGGCTGCGCTCATATCATTGCGAAGTGTCTGAAGGGATTGTGACTGGCGATTAAACGTAGATTTCGCAGCAGCTGCTTCGCGCTTTGCAGCTTCGAAGTTGCGCGTCATTTCTTTTGTAGGTTTATCAGCCTTTTTAATTTCCAGTGCAAGCGCGGCCACGCGAGACTGGGCGGACCGCCAAGCGTTGCCCGCCTGGACTGTGTCTGCCTTAAGTTTTCGAAAGCCGTCTATGCGTGAAAGGCTTTGCTGTGTAACCGCGATACGCGATGACATGTCTGTGACTAACTTGCCACCCTTCTGTGTGGTCGCAGCAAAGCCTGCTGCCAGCGCGGCACCGATAACAATTTTTAGGGCCAGGCTTTTCATCAGGGGCTTCGCTGCTGCGACCTTTCAGGGGTTGAAATTAGGGTTCTTTTGCGGGCCAAAGCCGAACGGCTTCATCCCAATATGTTAGGAATTCAAACAGGTCCATTTCCAGCCATTCAGATGGCGACCCTGCCCGCGAAGACAGGGCCAGCACTGAACGTCTTAGGCTTGCGGCGTCTGGGATGCTGCCGCGTCTTTGACCTGCTTGGGAAAAAAAGCTTCATAAGCTTCCACCAGTTTCTGCTGGTCTGTTAAGTCAGTCTTACAGAGCACTTCAAATTCAACACCGCACATGTCTGCGAACATTTGCGTCTGAACTTCCTGGTCTGTTAGACCGGACTTAATACGCTGGGCCTTGCGGATTTCATCATTTGTGATGGGCCGCCGCATCGTCAATTCTGAAATGGTTGACCCGTTATGATCGACTGGAAAATCCAGCTTTAAAACTGCATTAAGGTTCTTAATTGCCATGATGTTTCCCCTTAACCGCCCAGCGCCGCGCGCTGTTCAGCCCAAAGGTCTTTACCGTCAACAATGAACGACTTGCCCATGACATCGATTTCAAGAATGACTTTGTCATTGATAGTCAGCTTGTAATATTCGACGGTCATGGTGTTTTTAACCATGCCTTTGTCTTTGCGCTTTAACGCATCACCATCTGCTTCGCGAACAAGGCCGCGCATCTGATGAATGACCGCCCGCGTCGACTCGCCGTCATTTGTTGCACCGCGATAGGTCATGCTAATTTCGCTGCCTATGCGGCTGTAATAATCAGCTTCAACGCCCGACATAGAAACAGTAGTTTCCATTTTTTCGACTGCGCCCATCATTATATCGACAGTGCCGCCCATACCGCCTGCAAGATGCTCTTCAACTAGCAGTGCAACTTTTGGCGCGGCTCCTTCTGTGACTTTACCGGCGAGTCCTACGCCGTCGACAAACGCGCTGAAGTCGACTAGTGAGTGTGGTTTAATTGCCATGATGATATGGTCCTTTCTATAACCTAATTAAGCCGCAATCGCATCGAGAAGTTCGGTGTAGTAACCGTCATTACGATGGATGCGGATGGTGATGTGTTCTGCTGGCGCAGGCGGTTCGATGTCAGCATCGATGTATAGCTTGCCAGCCTTCAGCGTTGCTGCCGTGTTCAGTTCCTTGTCCAGCCAAACAGTCCCGCCAAGCGTAGCGCCCAGGCGTGTCAAACGGCGGATGTAAGAATTTATAGACTCCTCGATGTCCAGCAACAGCTGCGCAGAAAACGGCTTATCAACAGCCCACAAGAAAGCATCTTCGATACTGTCTTCTATGATGTCCATTGTGCGGCGGACACAAAGGAAAGCCGTTAAGGGTTCTGCGCCTGTGCCACGGTTGCCCCATGTCCGAAAGCCATCTTTGAAAACAATAGTTCCCACTTTAGCTGCATTCAGAATGTTGGACTGTGTGCCTGGGTCAGACATATTAAAGCCAATAGGCCTTGCGATGCCAGTGATGCCATTGATGACTTTGTTTGACAGCGAGAACCAGAAGCCCAGTTCATTGTCGACACGGGCCTGGACGCCAGCAAAGCGCGCAGATGATGGCTGGGCGATGTTCTCGCCAGCTTCAGTGCTGAAGGCTAAGACAAAAGGGTCACAAACATAGATGCGGTCAGAACCTGCTTCGCCAGCAGCCGTGATGGCAGCAGCATCTGTTGTGCTAGGCGCATCTACAAAAACAACAGCGCGTAACTTCTGCGCGATGCCTTTAAGTTCTGCCACAACTGGATTTGCAGCATCGTTAAGACGCTGATGCGTAAAGCCAGGCGCGACAATGATGCGCGGCGAAAGCATAACCTGGCTGCTAGCAGCCATGAAGCCATGAACACCGCTGAAGTCAGTTGC
The DNA here is from genome assembly GCA_023301785.1 of Alphaproteobacteria bacterium. Classification (GTDB taxonomy): domain Bacteria; phylum Pseudomonadota; class Alphaproteobacteria; order Micavibrionales; family Micavibrionaceae. Next base: position 2,528 of record JALZUF010000171.1, read on the forward strand.
ATCGCCAACAACATTGGCAATTGTCGCAGCTTCATCAGCACCTTCTTCGACGCGAATCATCACAACGATTGTTCCAGCCTGGTCATAGATAGCATCTAAGCCGTCCTTAAGTGTGCCGGTCGCCCCAATGCCTTCCGCAGCGCGCGGGCCTGTCAAAGCGATAGGCGTGTTCAGCGGGAACTTCGCAACATCAGCAGCTGGCGCGGTGCCAATGATGCCGATAACGCTTGAGCGAACCGTTTGAATTGGCCGCTGACCGTCGAGAATTTCGACCACTTGGACCCCGTGTAAAAATTGTTCAGGCATGATTGTTTCCTTTCGCAAGAACAGGTTTAAAATATTTTGTGCGCTCTTTAAGAACGCCCCAGATGCTGACCCCGCCAAAAATTATGAAGGGTCGTATTGTTCGCCAAGTCCAGTGCGGAAGATCCCGCAGCATCCAGATGGTTTTGGCTTTTAGATTTGTTGTCCTCGTCTTTGAAGGCCAAGGCGCTAACGCCCAGCGTTCCAGCCGCATGGCCTTCAGGAACATTTTGTCTATGCGGCGGCGCGAGAACAGATGGCGGAACTGTTTTAATCCGACATCATGAATGAACACCGCCGCAATATATTCAGCATGAACCTTTGGGAACAACCATGCGACTAACGCTGCCACAAGCAGCCCTGAAACAACGGCATCATGTATGCTTAAGACAGGATTAAGCGCCGCTGCGACGGTCAAAAATACAGACCACGCTGGCGGAATATCCGCGCCATTACTTTCGTCACGCACGGCAATATCTATCGATGGGCCAGTCAGGTCCTCGCTTTCGAAGAACTTAAAAGCCTGCCCTGAAAGCCAGTTACCCGAACGCGGGCCGCTAACAACAGGCATAAACAATTTCGCGCGTGTGAAAGTCGACATTTTATTTCTTTGCCTCCTGTGCTTTTGCTTGCGCTGAAATCTGTGCTGCAATCAATATGTTTGCCACGCCAGTTGAACGGGCAGCCATTTCGCCTATGACTTTAGGCAAGCCTTTCATGGCGGCTGTCAGAATAATATCCCCAGACTGAACACCAGCCAGGAACGTCTGCGCCTGGGCATAGACATCACCGCTGCCTTCTACTGGCGGAACCAAAGCTTCAATCGTTCCCATAAACGCCGCGCGGAACTTCGGGAACGTATCGCCTTTTTCAAAGGCTGAAATTAAAGCCAATACAGCCGCCGCATTCAACTGGGTCACATCAGCTGTGGTGCCCAGTATCGCCTGCGGGTCTGCAACTTCGCGGCTGATGGTTTTGCGGACGCTATCGCGGCCAGCTATCTTCGCCTTTGAAGCTAGACCATCGCCCCAAAGCTGCTTGCCATTTGGCATCGCCAAAACGGCGGCTTCCGTAAACGGCATCCCATTTATTTTAATTTCTTGGCCGTCATCAACAACAATGTCAGCGGGGTCGTTTTTCTTGTTTGCCATCTTAAAGGCTCCTATGCTTGTTCAAAGTTTGCTGTAACGCCAGTAAGGTCATTAGGGTCGTCGCCTGGGCCAACACCAAAAATCACAAAACCGCTGGCTGAAGGGTCAATCGCAAAGTTTGCGACATGGTAATGACAACTTCCAACGGCGCGGAAAAACCCAACCGGTGATGTGCCTGTCTTACTAATTGTGCCGCCTGAAATATTAACTTCAGTTGGCCCATGAGCATTATAGAATACCGGCAATGATACAGAATGATCTGAAATGAAATTCACTGAAAGCGCGGCCAGCATCGCGGGGCCATAAAACCAAATGCCACCAGGCTTTCCAGGCACATTAATAGAATCCTTGGAGATGATATTTCGAAGCACTAACCCTGTGCCGCCGTCCTCAAAATTGCCAACACCTTTAAAGCGGAGTGTAGGCGGCGCAGCTTGACAGTAAATCAAGGTATCCAAGACTATATCACTCATGAGATTAACTTCGCACAGCTGACCTGACTGAAGTCTTTCTGCCACAGCCGCCCACGTTTTAACTGGGGTCGCAGGCGTATTACCAATATTCGTGTCATCGCCATTTACGGCATCAAACCAAATCGAAATACGGGTCGTGATAGGCCTAAAATTAAGGCGCTCCGCTCTCGTCGCAGCAGCTTCATTTTCCGCGGCATCAATCGCGGCATCAAAGCGTTCTTCTAAAGCTTCAATTGCGTCTAAAACGTCTTGTGGTGTTGCCATCTTAAAGGCTCCTAATTTTGGTTGGTATAATTTATGAGGGCTTCCAGTCTGGATTGCCCCTGGGTGTTATTTTTTGCAGCAGATTGAATTGCCAGCCTGTTGTCATAAGACTTAACGAGGGCCAGGCTTGTCGCGTAACGGATAGGGTCCAATTGAGACTCTACCCAGGGGCGTGTCGCCCTAACGATTGATGGATCAATACTGACTTTGATGTTTGCAGCATTTGATGATACAAATTTGATGATTTGCAATAAGTCTTCAGCCGCGCCTTCTGCTAATGCAGGTTTATAACTGGGCGAAAGATTGCTGACCGCGTAAAGGTTCCCATTAGTGTCCAAAATACCCGCGCTACGAATCCAAAACCCGCCCAGTTCTGGCGGCAATATAGCTTCAGCCAGCGCCACGTTCGCATCTTCTGCTGTGATACGGACATCATTAATCACCACTTCAGCCACAACATCTGGCATTTCAGTCCAGCTTTGTTCGACAGGTTCTTCACTGCTACTAAAAACCAACTTATCAAAAACAACAGGCTGACCGCTGACTTTCGAATTTGCATCTATAGCAAGTCCAAGGTCTGTTAAAAAACCAGCATATTTAATAGTCATCGTAGAGGCTCCACAATTGATGTTCTTTGGCGAACCACAGAAAAGGCTGTTCTGGGATGCGCGCAAATTGGATGGAAAATAGGTTGAAAAGGATTGACGACAGACACGCGGCCACGCTGGGCGATAACGCCCTTTGAACAGGTAATTTCACTGGTCAGATAAACACGTAAACGGGACAACCAGGACCGCGCGTTTTTTGTATTGATAATTGTTGAACGGATAGACTCCAGTTCTGCCGCGTCTATACCGCGCGTTGTGACAAACACATCAACTTGAAAGGTGTAAGGGTCGCCGCCATGCTCAAACCATTCAGACAATTCCACGCCTAAATCTAAGGCCTTTAAAGCGGCCTTAATGCCAGCAGGGGTTCCTTTGAATTTGTGAACATAGGCTGCGGATGCAATGACTTGGCGCTTCACCTTTTCAGACCAGGCTGTGTTCCAAGTATCGACAGACAATGCCCAGGCTAAATAAGGTAGCAGTTCAAGCGGGCATTCTTCAGCGCTCCAAAGCTTGTCAATCTGAACTGGAAGGTCAAAGGCCTTTGCCATGCTCACTTCAGCGGCCAGTTCCAGCTTTGTTGAATTTGGGGGCAGCAGCGTTCTAGTCATTAGATGACTCCGCGACATTTACTTCTGTTGCGAAGGCGACTTCAGAAGCCTGGACAACAACATCGGCAGCAGGACTAACCAGATGAACATTTTCCACGCCTTCCACGACAAGCGCGGCCAGAATCCCAGCCCTTGTGACATCACGGCCAAATTTAAACCGGCTTAAAAGATAAGCATCAAGCGACAGCAACGCCGCAGCCAAAACTGTTGCGCCATCAGGCCCGATTGCCATGACCAGCTGCGCATCAATAACAAAGCCCTTTTGTGCGAAGGCTTTGACGTTCACTGTGTCTGTCAGTGGGCGAACTTCATCATCGTTTAAGGCAGCTTTAACTTCAGCCAGAAGCACATCAGGACTGGCAACATCAGCAGGATATAAGATGAAAATATCGACCACACCTGGCTGCGGTTCACCGACATAGACATCGAGAACATCAGCGCTGACACTCTTAGAATGAAATTCATAACCACCCCGGGGCCCTGCTGTTGAAAACCCTTCAGGCGCTAATTGGATGCGGGCACGGAAAGCTTCAGTTCCTTCACCATCCAAGCGGGCTAAAGGAATTAACGCCGCTAGGTTTTCCAGGTCGCCATCACCTGCTGTTGCCAGCATCACAGCTTTCGCAGCCTGGTTAATACGGTTAAGCAAAATTGTTTCACGGTATGCTGCGACTTCCAGCAGCTTAACAACAGGATCACTTTCAAGATTGATGACAGCATCAGCATCATCATAGCGCGCCATGAAGTCAGCCTTCAGGTCAGTCAGCACATCTTCAAAATTTGCATCCTGAATGATGGTCGCGGGCGGAAGCTTTGAAAGATTTATTTTTGTAAAAGCGATCATATGAGAACACCTTCAATTGTGACTGGCTGGCCTAAATATTGGCCTTCAAATCCAAGTTCCATTTTTCCAGCAGCATTTGCAAAAGCAGTATGAACACGGGACAATGTGAAACGAGGCTCCCAGCGGTCCAGCGCTTCAGCTGAAGCTGCGGCGATGTCCACTTTTAAATCTGCCGACATGGGCAAATCAACCAGGTCCGGAAGGCGGCTGCCATATTCACGGCGGCCCACACGGGTTCCCAGCGGCGTGGTTAGGATGTCTGTTATAGACTGGCGCAGATGCGTCATGCTCCCAATGGCATTGCCTGTATGTCGGTTCATTCCAGACACTTTAGTCTTCCACAGCTTTCTTCGCTGCGCTCAAATGCGCGCCCAAATATTTACCGCGAACAGGATTGCCCGTGACTGTTTCGCCTTTACGAACCAAAGCATCACCGACTCGGATGACAGGTGCCTTCACCTCTTGTGATTTTTGTTCTGCGGGCTTTGCTTCCTGATGAGGTGTTTTCACTTCAGGTGTTTTCACTTCAGGTGTTTTCACTTCAGGTGTTTCCACTTCAGGTGTTTCATTGGATTTTGCACCAGACTTGCGAGATTTATTATTTTGATTTCGTGACATTGGAACCCTCTATGATTTTCATGGTTTTCGGATTTACGGCATCGCCCACACGGGCAACTTTTTCACCGCCCGCGCCGCCCAGATTTATGGCAGGCGCGTCGACGGTCACTGTGTCAGCTGAAACATTTACAGTTTTCGCAGTGACGGTAACTTCTGGCGCAGCGACTGAAACAGATGCATCCGCAATTAAATTAATGTCTTCTTTATCCAGAATGATTTCAGTCTTTCCGACCAGCAGCCGAACGGAACCATCAGTGTGAGGCTGAAGAACATAGGTGTGTTTCTTGCGGTCATAAGTAAAATGGCCACCATCATTATGCGCTGTTGTGCTGACATCGGGGTCGATGGCAGGGGCTTGCGATTTATCGCTATAGACAGCAGGCATGACACGGCCCTGGTGAATGTCACCATTTGGCGAAAAGACTGTGACACGTTCGCCAACTTCAGGCGCGGACCAGGTAACTTCAGCGCCCGCAGCACGGGCCGTGAACCAGTTCAGCCAGCCAGATGTCAATTCTTCACCGAACGAAACTTTGACCTTCGCTGCTTCATAGTCAGCTTCAGTTATAGTCCCATGACGGATGACGTTTTCAAACCTGCGTTCCAGTTCTGACATGCGCATTTCAAGATCAGACATCAGATGCGCTCCCGTTATTTTTGGGGCCAGAAATCTGGACGTAATCATCTACATGCGCCGCGCCAATTTCAGGGGCAAAGCTTAGATATAATTCAGAAGGAAGAACGCCTGCTTCAACCTTAGAAGACAGCGTGACACTATTAGTCCAATGGATTGCCCACATCGCAACGCCCTGCTTGTCATCACCACTGCCATAAAGATTATCTGCGGCAATGTCTTCTGCTGGGCCAATGCCTTCGCCCAGGGCAGCAGTTGGAAGCGCGATTAATATTTCAGCAACCATGTTCAGTGCCGCCGCGGCGCGGTCACTGGCTTTCAAGTCTTCACCGACTGTGTTTTTTGCTGTTAGAACCAGAACAGTTTTGACCTGGCAATCAAGCTGCCCACCTGAAGAAATAGGCTCACGGATTGACGGCATCGCAACATGAACTGAAGGGGCCTTCACGCGGAACTTGTCCAGTTCTTCACGGGTGAAACGTCCAGGGTGCGGTTTGCACTCAGCCAGTTTTGGCATCAGCGTTTTAATCGTTTCAACGACACTGGCCTGCATTTTTACAAGCGCGCTCACAACTGAAGGCTTTGCAGATAAGTGATGACCACGTCTTCGATTTCGCTAGCGTTGTCATCAGACACGCCCAGGAAGGGGCGCGCCAGAAGTTCTGGCTTGCCCACATCCTGTCCGCCGAACTGTTGGATCGCAGCGTAAACCATAGGCGAACCGACAACAGCTTCTGCGCCGCGCTGTTCACCGAATATTGTGTCGAGTAGGTCGCCTTCGCCTTGTAGCAGGCTTTGTCCTGAATGACGTGTTTCTGCATAGCCTGGCGACCACTGTGCCCAGGGCGTTCCATCTGGCGCGGCCTTTTCTTCCTGGATGCGGCGGCGTGTTTGTGACTCGATAATGGCGGCAACTGTGCCAGTAATGACAGCAGGCTCTATTAGTCCAGCAATGCTGTTCAAAGTCACAGCAGCAGCGTCCAACTGCGCAACGTCATATGTTAAAGCAACACCAGCCATCTATAAGTCCCGCATTGCTTTGCGCGAAAACATCTTTGCACTGCCAGTCGTAATCACTGGGCGCGCAGATACTTTGCCTGGCGGTGTTGGCAATCCAAGTGATGCACGGCCAGCAGACACATCTTTAAGCCATATTATAGCGTCCTTATAACGCTTTTCGATTGTCTCAGTCAGCGTGTCTGCCGTGTTGCTCATTTCATAAACGGCAATATCGATGCAGGATGTTTTCAAAATATCAGGAACAGAAGGCAGCGGCAGTCTGTGACGGGTGCCCAGATAGCTGTCTATTTTTGCAGTAGCAGCATCCAGCGCCTTTGTGACTTTCGCATCATCGATGGTCCCGTCCACACCCGCAGCAGGATATAAGGCATCTAAGCCATATTTTTCTGTGATGTCTAAGCGGGACGCGTACATTTTTTAAACCTGGAATTCGCGGTCGAATTCAGGCTGCTTCTGGTCTTCAGCAACATCTGATGTGTCTGTGACGACTAGGCGAACCCAGCGTCCTTCCATTGGTGTGATGGTCGCCTTGCAGGTGATGCCGCTGACACGTTCCACGACTGCTTCTTCGACCTTAGTTTCAATGTCGCGCAGGTTTTCATCTGAAAATTCTTTATTAGTCAGCCCCATTGATACGATTGAAAGCTGGCTATCTGTTGCGGTTGCAATATTGTAAGGTTTCATGTTCTTGCCTTTGTTAAATTGTAAAATGACGGACCAGCAGGATATGACAAAAGCTGGCCCGCCATACCCGTCCCCTGGGTTCTGTGCGTAGCTGCCGCGAAGATCGCGGCAGGAATGTAAGCGAGGCTAATTAAGTCTTGATGCCCAGCTGTTTGCGTTCATCATCGGCTGTTGTTTTAGCTTCAGCCACAGCATCAGCATGAACTGACTTCGCTGTTTCAAATGCAGCTTTAGTTGCTTGGATGGCTTCGATTTGTTCTGGCGTCTTAGTTTTTCCGCCAGCTTTCTTCGCGTCATCAAATGCCTTTTTGAACGGCTTAAGAACATCATCAGCTTCTAACTTCGAAGCTTTGAATTCACCATCGATACGCTTTGCATCCTCTGATGCCTTCGATTTGTCGCCTGCCTTGGCCTCTGTCATGGTGACACGCGGGTCATCTTCCAAAGACTTCAGGTTCTGCTTTGTCAAAGTATCGGATGCCACGACGACCATCTTGCCGCTTGAAAGGTCCAAGCCCCCGCGCCGGTAAGAACCGGACACGGCTGCAATTATGGATAGCTGTTTAATCGCGGCGGCCATTACTTAAGACGCGGCGCAACTAGAAGTGTGAACGCTCCCTGAAGCGGGTTGTGTTCTTTGACGATGGAATCGTCCGCCTGAACAACAGGCAGTTCTTTCGCATCCACAATCTTGCTGCCCGCAACGCGGTTCGACCGGCCAACTAGCAAGACGTTCGGTGAAACACCTAGTTCTTCGCCTTCATTGTCGACATAACCTTCCATGATTTCACGGGCGCGGGCTACGTTTTCAGCAGTCAGCGGCGCGTTCGAAGCATAGGCCAGCTGCCACATTCCAAACCCTGCATTTCCGCGATGACGTGTGCCAAATAAATATTCGTCTTTCATAAACACAACATTCGCAGATGCGTTGCCTTCAGCATCGACAGATGTGAATTCCACATTCGTTCGTTTCTGATAAATGAAAGGCTTCAGCGGCGCAGATGTGTCTAGCAAATACCAAGTTGGACCAGTGCCATCTTGCTTGTTAGAAACTTCCGCTTCTTTACCATCACGCCCGACAGGATGTTCATGGTCGAAAAAATTCTGACCATCAAAGCAGCGAGTTGTGAAGCCTGCTGGGATTAGCTGGAAGATCAGTTTGTCTGGATGTTTGGCAGCGCGGTCCGCTAGCTGTGAGGTCCGCACATTATATGACCCCATGTTACCGTCTTCGACGTGGGTGCGCTTGACTCCGATAGTGCCTTCAAACAATTTGTTTTCGATGCGATAGCCCTGTTCAGACAGGCGGCGGATGTGACGGTCGCCAATCCATTCGCGGATGCCTGGGATGTCGCTTAACCAGTCATAGTTGTTGCCGCCTGTTGTCGACGGAACTTCTGTCGCCAATTCAGGCCACATTGTTTCGACGCCATCAAAGACATCCTGGAACTGTGTTTGTAATCCGCCGCGAATAGCTGACAGGATTTCTGGGGTGATTAAAATAGGGTCCATAGTTTTTCTCTTTTGAAAATGGGGGTTAGATAAATTTGATCCAGACGCCATCGGCATCAACATCGACAACAGTGCCAGCGACAGAACGGCCAGCAGCGGCAGATGAAACAGTCACATCATCCTTGATGTAACAAGCCTTCATGATGTGCGCGCGAGTGACCGGCGCGACTGGGTCATTGTCATAACGACTGGCATCATCAACACGGGTGATGACAGTTTGTGCGCCATCAGCTCCGCCCGTATTATCTGCGGAAGTATGAGCGCGGCCAACGCATGTCAGGCCTTCACCTTCAATTCCAGCAAGGGCAAAGCCGTCTGAATTAATAACGGTTAGACCGCCTTCATGAATTACTGCGCCAGCCAGAACCATGTGTGATACGGCAGACAGCATGCGGGTTGTGATTACACGTCTTTTTGTAAGTGCCATTGTCTAGGCTCCCTTTGATTTTTTGTTAGCGAGGAATTTTGCCTGGTCGATATTCATTGACCGACAGACAGTGATTTCAGCAGCAGAAAGCTGCGCGCCAGCAGTTGCAGGCGTATTCAATGAAGCGTCCGCAGCTGTTGCCACGACCTTTGGCCCTGTCTTTGCGAAGTCCTTAAAAGCAGTGAAGCCTTTTACGGTGCTACACATAGAGACATAATGAGCGCGGGAAGCAGGCGCGATGCGCGCTGTGGCGATTGCGGCGTCAACAGCTTCTGAAACTTCCGCTTCAGTTGGCGCAGCTTCTTCTGCGGTTTCAAACCCAGCCAGCTTTTCCACGGCTGCATCATAGTCAGCGCGCGGAACATAGTCTGTCAGATCAGGCGTGTCGCCAGTTGCAGCAGCAGCAGCGCCTTCAGGGCCGCCGCCTGTGCCAGCAGCAGCAGCTTCTGCTTCAGCAGCAGCGGCGGCCTTGGCTTCCGCGTCTGTTTCAGCAGCAGGTTTAGCCGTAGCTTCGCCAGCGGCTGCCAGAATGTCTTCGACGCTGGCATCATCAGCCAGGCCATAAAGTGTGCGCATCTGCGCGAGTTGGGTTTCATCCACAATGGACTCCTTTGATTTCGTCTTAAGGTTTTGAGAGTTGCCAGAGGTTTCTGACCGCGCAACGGCGGGCATGGTCATGGCGGGCTGATTGACCAATCCAACAGATACAAAACCCAGAATAGTGTTTTGCGCGTCTGTCATGAATGCGGGGGATAAATAACGATAATGTTTTTTAGCAAGAACATCCTGGCCGTGGTCAGTCCATTCTATACGGCCCCAGATGGCACCTTCGCGAAGGTCTAACTCTTTGACCCAGCCATGTGCTTCTGGGTCCCAGTTCGAATAAACGCTGTCATGATTTGTGTCGACCATGATTTCAACAGGGTCTGCATTGTATTGATCGACAAGCGCCTGCGGGTCTGGGTTAAGATATGCCCTTCCATCGCGGGCATCTATTTTTTCACCGGCAGGCAAAATCATATTCCATGAAATCGAGACTTCAGCATCATTGGCTGGAACTTCTGCGATTGATAAGACGTTCAGAACATGAACGTGGTCAGGAAGAGTGCGATCAGTGTGGCTGGCCGAATTTATAAGGGACTGTTTTGTCATTCCCTGAACTTAACCAGGACGTAAACTATATCAGCGCTGTCAGATGTCAGCTTTATGCAGAAAGTTTAAAAAGCTAAATCCTCTTAGCCGCATGACAATGGCTTATAAATTGTCAGGGCGCAATGATGATACATATTTTTTTTAAAAACGGCCACAGACCTGCTTAAGAGGGCTTAAACTTCAGATTTGCACGGGGATTTGGATGTAGTTTGCAGGTTTTTCCAAAAATTGTTGCTTTCTTAGTACATAAAAGCTATCTAACGCCCGTCCAGAGTCATTCGGCAAACCAGTCTTGAGCTGCGCAGGGTCGCCGACCTGCATGGACATTATCATTTTATTCGCCTTCCGTGCTTTGGATAGCTCTTTCGCCAAGGATGAAAGGTTGACAGGAATATTTCACCGCCATCAACAGTGCGTGTTAGTTTGGCCCTGTAATAATTATCTGATGTTTTGATTGCGCCCTTGTGTTCAAAGAATAGATGCAAAACCTTGCCGCCATCCTGAATATAAATCTCGGCAGTATCATTCGCGAGGCGGTCCATGATGACAGCCCATTCTTCTGGCGCGGGATATTTAGCAGGGTTCACAATCGCATTATGTGTTGATAATGTGCTGCTGCTGACAATGACTGTTTGTGTTGAAGTGCCAAAGGTCTTTACGACATCATCTGGCAGGCGCGCAATTGGAATTGCAAACTGTGCTGGCCGCTCACCTAACATCATCGCCGTGAATTCTTTATCGCGCGTATAGTCAGCGATAGCGATGCGCGCCAAGTTTAAAGGCGCAGCATTGAAATCATCCGCCAAAAACTTGCGCACATTCCTGGCGCGGTTAAAGCCAGGGTTTGTATTCCAGCCTGGGTCGATGCCCTGGGGAACGGTCGATGTTTCACCCGTCCTGCTGTTCACAAAATTAGTGTCTGGAATATCAGGGGCCGCTGCGCCCGTAAAACCACGGCGCACAGCTTCAGCTTCTGAAATCTGGCGGACGTGACATTTGCAGCCCCAACCATTTGGCGGAAGCCAGACTTCCCAGAATTCATCATCGACGCTTAAGATCAGACCTTCTTTGTCTTCATGGTGCGGACGGTGATTTTCAGACGGTCCAAGTTGATAAATAAGAAAACCTAATGCGCCCTTTGTTCTTTGGATGCGTTCCCATTGTCCTGCTGCGCGGGCGCTGCGCGTGTTCGCCCAGTAGATTGTTTTCAAACGCCTAGGCGACCCTAGCTGCGCAGGAACTTTGCGGCCAGTTGGGTTGCCTGCCGCGTCCAGTTCATCAACATCATTCACGCCCCACCAGCCCAATGCGCGCAGGTTCGATTCCAATTCTTTTGACCATTGCGAGAATGGAACACCTGCGGCTTCTGCTTTTAACAGACTGTCTTGAATTGTCGTTAAGACGTTCAGCTGTGTTGCCTTCGCGACTGTGAAGGCGAAGCTGTGTTCATCCCTCATGACATCTTCCCAGCTGAATGCTGGCTTCAGTCCTTTTAAACTTAAGAAGTCCAGAACCGCTTTGGGCGGAGTTGGCGAGAAATCAAAGCCTTCCATCAGTCACAACCATTACAATGAGGGCAAGGCATTCCACGTTTATTTTCGGACACACTTTTTGTGTCTTCAATCCAGTCAGTATTATGGCCGCATTTAAAACACTTAAACATAATTACTTTTCCATCACCAAATCCATTTCCTGCATCGATAACCTTCATCATGACTCTAGGTTTTTTACGCTTCTTCGAATATCCAAATAAGTCAGTCATCTGTCAGACTGCCGGAAGCCAGATGACCGCGACATCATTTGCATCTTCCCCATAACAAGCAGTGAAGGCTGCACGGTCAGCTTCTGAAAGTTCAGAGAGTGCTTTTCTTTCAAAGCCTGCGACTGAGCGCGTGATGCGTTCATGTTTCCCATAGCCCTTTGATAAGGTCGCAAGTCTTCCGATGCGGCAAGTCTTTTCATTCCAACGTGAACCATATAATCGAAGTTCATGCTCTTTTAAGCGCTGCTTAAAGGCTAGAAAATATTCTGTCTTTAATGGGATGAATAAAGGTTTGTCTGTCATGACATCAATCAACTGCATCGCCAGTTGCCCGGGCATTCGTCATCGCATCGCGAACGGCTGTGGCGAGTTCTGATGCGGCCATGTTTGGATAAGCAGCGGCTAGACTTTCAGCCGCTTCTTCATATGTGGTCGCGCGCGCCAAGGCCACGCGGACGGGGTCGACTAATGGGGCTGCGGCTGACTGCCATCCATCAAGTCCAGCGTTTAAAATGTCATCCATCAAAGCTTCAGCTGCTGGGCCACCATTAGCGCGCGCCAGGGCAATGCCCCGCGCCGTTTGAACTGGGCTTGTCGTTGCTGACTTCTTTTGCTTGGGCGTTAGAACATCATCACCTTCACCCGCGCGCGGAATGCCCCATCTTTGATGAACAAAGTTTTGCGGGATTTGGGCGCCCATATCAGCAAAGTCTTTAATGGCCGCGCGCAGTTCCTTCAGGTCTTCTGGGTCAAGAACAACAGCATCAACTGAAGGATAGGATTTCTGCGGCCCAAAATTCAAATCGATTGCGGGACGGATTAAATGAAGATTGATTGTCTTGCAAAGTTTGCGGGCATCAGCGCGCTTAATATCTGTTCGCACATCATCATGGACTTTAGCCTGGGCATTACTGGACCCGTTATCTGTGGTCATCGTCTGACCTAGAACAGCCTTACTGATGCGCCCGTCACAATATTCAGCCAGTTCTTTAAACGCCTGACCGCCGCCGCCGCTGCCAGCATTCTTGATGAATTCCATCTTCATCGAATCTGGAATGGCCGCTGCGGCATCAGACCCAATGTTTTGCAGGGCGCTGATTAATGTGGCGATGTCTTCATCTGTTGCATCGCGGCCATAACGGCCAACGCGCACTGGCTGGCCGTAGGTTTCAACATAACCAACCCAGTCCTTCAGCGTGAAGTTTTGGAACAGATAGGTCCAGGCCACAAAACGGGCAAGTGCTGCGCGGTGCGGCTGACCTGATTTAAGCTTCGACCAATGCGTAATGAATTTATAGGGCGCGAGTTCGATGCCGTCACGGCTATCGCGCGAACGCAGGCGCAGTTGGCACGGGTCGTCTTTGTCAATTTGAAAAGAACGCGGGTCGATGTGAATATAATTAACCGGCGTCCATCTATCGCTTTCAGTATGCCAGATGATTTCAGAAACACTGAAGCCTTTACCAAGTGCGTCCAGCAAGTCTTCGACCAGGTCTGGAAAGTTTGGCGCATCGATGATGCCAGCCACAAATTTGGCGATGTCTTTGTCTTGTTCGCTATCGCCTGCGGGCTTGATCGTGAAGTCAACACCTTCGACCGCGCGCTTGCGGGTTCCCAGAACCGCGCCGTAATGCTCATTCTTTTCTTCAGCGTCTTCCGCGAAGGTCAGGAATGCGTTCAAGTTACCTTCTGAATGTTCACGCAACATCCGTGACAAGGCAAAAGGCGTCAAAGGTCCAGACGCTGCGGTCCATAATGTCCTGCTTGCGCCGCTGTCTACATAACGGCGTTTGATTGCGCCTTCATTTGGCTTCTTGATTGGCTGGCCGTCTGGCCCTAATAGCTGGGCCATCTAATAGGCTCCCTTCATGTTCTTAAGTCCAGATGATGTGCGGACACGCCTGCGCGCAGCTGCGCCCTTTGGGTCTGCATTCTTGCTGGCACTGTGATAGGCATATTCAATCAGTTCACCGCTGGCAGCGTAGATTGCCAAGGCCAGAGCCCAGAAACGGTCACCATGTGACTCGCCGCCAGTTGGCGCTTTATAGGATGCGCTGCCGCCTGGATTTTTAGATTTCTTCACAGAATGCAAGTCAGCGCGCAGCAGCTTGTCGCCAACTGGCAAACCGATGCGGCGATCTTGGAATTTCTTCTGAAGCAAATTGACCATGTCCTGTTTGTTTTGCTGTGTGAAGTGAACACCGATGACGCGACTTGAACCATATCTTCCGACAGCATCTTCTACAGGCTTCGCGCCCATGCCTGTTTCATCCATCGCAAGCTTATTCATTTTGTAACGCTCGACTAAGGCATCCATAAGATCGTCTTGTTTCTTAAATGTTGCCTTGCGTTCAGTGAGAATTTCACGAATGACCAGCCTGTCATTCACATCTTCAGTGACAATCGCGACCCACAAATCACCGCCTTGCCCCGCGATGTCATTGCCGATGTAAACTGTTTGACCGGTAAACCCCTTTGGGTCGCCAGCGCCTTCCATTTCACAAGACACAATATCATCCCAGGGGATAACAGCGCCAACACCATCAGCCCATTTCAGTTCATATTCCTGGTCCCAGGCATCATCATCGCCTAGACCTGCTTTTAGTTCTTCTGCATCAACATCCAGGCCCATCGCGATGGCATCATGAATTGTCACAATATGCTTCGACCAGACGCCATCCGTTTCAGTCATCAG
>JALZUF010000172.1 GCA_023301785.1 Alphaproteobacteria bacterium
CAAGCCTCTGAAACCGGCCCCGGCCACAAAATCGGCCATGAGGAACGAACGCATGGCGAGGACCCCGGCGAGCGACCCCGCGAAAGAAACAGAAGAAGAACGAGTGAGAACGGCGAATATCAGCTACGACGAGATGTCACGCACTCATGAAGGAAACGAAAGAGGATCCGGCGAAGGAGAACCGACGCCCAGTGGCGGCGACAAGCTGTCAGGATGGATGCTGGTGATGAGACAGTCCAAGATAAGGTATCAAACCAAAAAAATGACCCAACACGAATCGAAAACGAACGAAATGAGCGGAGAAAAATTGGCTAATGAGGAAGACGGAAAGCAACCAGGAGGAGAAAGAAATCGGAATCAATTTAGCGAACTCACGGAACCCAACCAGGAAAGCGAACTCACTAGAGCGAGCGAAAACGAAGACATGATCGTCGACGCCCTTGAGCATATCAAGCGCAACGCCGAGTCGAATGAAACGAAGCTATCGAAAAAGAGAAATACCACAGTCACGGAAAAGCCAATATCTCGAGATATAAAAGACGCGAAACAAAACGAGGACCACCACGAGCAAGCCGACGCCGAGCTCAACATTTTGATGTTATCGGCTCTGTGTCCGGCTCAAAAATAGAGAAATGACACTAAAACCCCCAACGCCATTGCGGCGACTAAAGTAAAAACAGCGGCCGAGGACCAAAAAGAAAGGTCATCGGACCTAAGAGCAGAGCCTAAACAAAAGGCAAAAAAAGCATAAAAATAAAATCTCCTTACAAAAGGATAGGAGCTAGCTCCAAAAAAGTTTTCTCAATTAAGGAACTATCAAAAATAGGCCGTCCTGTCGAAGGACAACAAAACCCAAAAGTAGGCCCTACCGCGAGTAGGGTCTCCGAAGTAGAGTTTCTATGCGCCAACGAAGAGGGCGCCAATAGGGACCAATCGAACGCCACAACCTCCCTACAAAAGTCAATGAGGCAATAAACCAGCCCCAAAACCACACCAGAGAAGCGAAACGACCAAAGCGCACCCATCAACAAAAATATTACATTCGATGCTGAAACAAAAAGACCCTACCACGGCCCGATAGTAAAACCAAAACGAATCACTCCCGGGAGTATAGCCCGACACTCTGAAACACACCTCGAAATCGACGAAAACCACACAGATAGACACCACCCCCCGCCAGCCCAAGTAAGGAGACCGAGGGAGCAAAATGAACCGCACATTAGCGTCTACACACACAAAATGCGCGTCGAAATAAGGAATAACCGAGATGAGAACTTGGAGGACCTCAAGCACCTCTTCAAGCTCATAAAACAAATCGACCCGTTGGCAGCACTTCTCCCATGGAAGAGTGTAACCGACAATCCAATAGAGGAGCTCTGCAATGTGCCGCATTATAAAGAAGAACTGGGGATGTTCTTTAACAGAGCTCCGTCAAGATCAAAGTTCCAGACCTACAATATGGCTCTAAGACTCGAAAAGCCATGGGGCTTCATTACACGTTCCCATGAAGGAATAATATGGGAGTACCTGAAGAAGAAACTATTGTTCCTCAGGATGCTAACGGGCTCCGCGAGCCAACCACTAGTTGCCATCAGGTTCATGGCCTATTCCCGTCCGGAATACTCCCACCGAATATCACTGAAGAGAGACCTAGCTCGTAGAACGAACCTAAACGAAAATGACTTATTCATCAGAGCTAGAACGGTAGGCGCTGACTCAGAAGAAAGCTCCATGGTCACAAGAGCCCTAATAATCGAAGCCCCAGCGCACAAGTCCAAAACGGTGAAAACTGCATGCATGGAAAATCTTGGACCAGATAAAAATAATACTATCTCAGGTAACCAAGTCTTCGTTCCGTTCGGAACAATAGACGGGTTCAACAATAGAAATCGTGAAAAGTGGATCAAGCATCAGACGAATTTTCTCAAACAAGTGTCAGCTACCCCAGTACAAGCGTTTTCACAAGCAAGGGAAGCATTCAAGAAAGGTACAAACAAACGTAACCCAAGAACTTTCTTCTTGGGAAAGAAAAAGGCGGACAAACGCCTAATATGGAGCATTGAGGAAATGGGTATGACAACACTGATTATCTCGAAAACAGACAACAAACCAGAAGTCGACAGAGCCATTGAGGATTGGAAATCGTCGCTGAGTAACGAATTACAGTTGTACAAAAGAGCCAACGCCCCCCCCCCTCTTTCAACTGCAGCAAAATCATACGCACAGGCGCTAAGTGAAAGCAACGAGTTCGACCCGTTCGACTTTCCAGAACTATCCCCAACTACAAACCCAAGTCAAGACGTCATCATGCAGTCACCAACACAAAGCCCAACCATCACAATCAGAAGGAACGCCCAACAGCCACCATCACTAAACACAGTCACTCCCCCTAGACCAGCCCCAACAGTGGACTCAAACCCCAGGCCTGTAAACATGACACAGACAAACGAACTGGAAATCCTAAACCAGAAAATGGACGCATATGTCAAAGAATGGCGAGCCACGACCAAGAATATAGAAGAAAGACAAAATGCCTTCCAAGTGCAAGTAAGCACCTCAGTGAAAAATTTGCATAAAATGATAACAGACCAACAGAATGCATTCACTAAAATGCAGA
>JALZUF010000173.1 GCA_023301785.1 Alphaproteobacteria bacterium
AAAATTTACGATCATTTTCATTAGTGTAGTGTTGGCGCGCCCTCTGGAAAAGTGCGATCTCTCATTTGTCTATCTGCCCAAGTGATATAGGCATGTTGGCGTTTGGTTCGATCTGCTGGGTTGTTGAGGCCGTTATGCCAGTTATATGCGTCTGTAACGCCACCACCGGCGGCACGAACGATAGCGCGTATAGCATCGTTGTCCCAGTTAAACCCACCAGCCCTATTAAGTGGTCTCTGTTTGCTACCTGTTTTGACGTAGGCATCTAATGCATTTTCATCCGCACCATCGGCAACCAGTAATTGTGGAATGATATTATTGATATCAATTGGTTGTTCTGGGAAGTGAAGATTGAATCTCTCTGCAAGTGTTTCTGTAACACGCTGATATTTTTCTATGGGGGAGCAAAAAGTATTAAAGCCAACCCTTAGTTTTGAAGGGTCTACATTTTTGCGCGAGTGTATTTGAATGGCAGGGTCATCTCCAGTTTGTTTATAGGCTTTGCCGTCAAGTCCTGCGTAGTAGACAGACCCATGAGCAGGGCAAGCAACAATGCCCATAATAGGCGTTCCATCAAAAACTAGGCCAATATTAACTGAAAAGCCTTTATGCCCCTCGATAAATTGGCTTGTCCCATCAAGGGGATCAACAGACCAACATAAGCCCTCATTCGATACATCTACCTCATTCTCTTCTGAAACAACAGTAATACTAGGTGTGATTTGGTGAAGGTGTGTTGTAATAATCTCATTTGCTTCTTTATCTGCCGTTGTTACAGGGCTGTTATCATCTTTATAGTCAACAGAGCAATTTGATTTTAATCCCATGATGTGATCTCCTACCGTGACGGCGAGATCGACGAAAGGCAAGATGTCAGGCACTTGGTCTTGAATAAAATCTAACTGTTGCGCAGTAAGCATGAGTATCCTTTTGGGTTAGCGTGTTATTTCAGGAAGGCCGTCCCAATAACATTGGTGATATGTTAAACCTTTTCTTTCGTGAATGGCTTTATGCCCGCCAGGAACAGGTAGGACATCAATGAAGTCGTCATCTAAAGCATGTAACGCTTCTAGTGCTGCAGGAGACATTGTTACGACAGCATCACCGATCTCTACTATGTGGTTGGCTTTGTTCCAGCCCCCTTTAAGGCGACCATCATGTTCCGCTAAAAAATCAGCAAGTTTTTCTCGTGAAGCAGCGTATGGAGCTTCTCTTGTGCCTGACGCAATAAGCGATACGACATATTCTTTTTTAGCAGCACTCATTTGTATAACACCCATAAAAACTCTTCCTTGTGCGGCTAATATACACAATTAATTTATTATGTCAATCTTATTCTATTGCTTTTTCAATGAGAGGGACAATTGTTTCCGCAACAACTTCATCGCCTAAGTGATCTTGTTTTAACCAGATTAAGCCCGCGAGAAGTAACAGCATGACAAGCCAAACAAGTGTATTGTTTCGTGAGGCTTTTTTCGCATTCTTTTCCTCATACCATGTGCGGGGGCGAATACCCTTGATACGGAAGATAGCTTGAGCAGCCAAGTTCACACAGACAATGTTTGTTGCGAGTAACAAGAACGTTCCATAAGCGAGGCTAAATTGTCCGTTCCCAAGCGTAACGCCCAATGTAACCGCAGGTGGCATAAGGGCAACCGCAACCATAACGCCCACAAGTGCGCTGGACACGCCCATGGTGAGGGATAAAACTGCCGCCGCACCAGAAGCGAGGGCTAGGATGATACTGGCGTAGCCAACATTGGTACGATTCATCATCTCAACACTATTTAAGACGGCCTCATCAGGAATGAGTAGGCTGGCAAAAACTGTAATGACAAGAGTGAATGAGAGGCCAATAACATTTGTTTTTATTGCACGTAGTATCAATGACTTATCGCCCAATGCTGATCCAAAAGCTAAAGCTAGATTGGGCCCCAAGAGGGGTGCAATGACCATGGCGCCAATGACGACGGCAACGTCAGATTGAATAAGGCCGATACCAGCCACCAAAGATGATAAAGCGACGAGAAGCAAAAAGTCGACAGAGATGGTTGCGCCTCTTTCCATGTCCGCATGAAGTTCTTCACGGGTGACAGAGCCTTTTAATATATCTGTAATCTTAAGTTTACCTTTTACGGCACTTGCTTTGCTCTCATCTTCAACCTCAGGTTCTTGAGGTTTAGGAAGTGTTGCTTCAACGGGAAGTAATAAGATACGCCATCCATCATTGTTTTGAACGCGGCGTGTCAGCGCATCCATCAATTCTTGTTGATTCATCACATCG
This sequence comes from Alphaproteobacteria bacterium, assembly GCA_023301785.1. Lineage (GTDB taxonomy): Bacteria > Pseudomonadota > Alphaproteobacteria > Micavibrionales > Micavibrionaceae. The sequence goes on from JALZUF010000173.1 coordinate 2,285, forward strand.
ACGAGAATACGGGTCGTTGTGCGTTCTTCATCATTTTTCCCCAACCAGCTTTTACGCTTTGTCTGCCAGCAATCAATGGCTGAATAACGATCTGCCAGTTCTTTTATTTTGTCAGAAGCTTTCTCTGGAGCGGAAATTTCTATTATTCTCAATGACATAGGCGTTTTCTTTGCTTTCGTGGGCGATAAAATTTTATCGCTTTTTTTTTATCCCCTGTCAACACAGATAAAATTCCCCTTAAAAAAGACAATAAAATCAATAGTTTTCAAATTCTAAGCCCCAAAAACCGCAAAAACACAGCATATTTAAGCATTTTTTAATTGCGAAATTGAAACGGAGTGTGTTAACACTGCGGTATTCAAATGAACAGGAATTAAAGCGTACATTACGTTTAGGTATAAAGGAGTGGATATGTTCCATCGTGTAAAGACATCTTCTGATACGAATACGACCCATCAGGATCAGCCTCAGGAACAGCTTGAGCAAACCGTATCTGAGACAGTCGAAAGTAACAAAAGAAAATATATGCACCGCGTGGATAGTTCAGCAGTTGAAAAATACGCTAAGTCTCAGGAAGAGATGAGCCAAAACAATTCTGCCAATCAAAATAATAATGCGCCCATTGAAATAAAACAGACACAAACATTAAATAACGAAAAGGAAGTAACCCCAATGAATAGTCCAGAAACACAATCAAAAGATAATTCAGCTGAAGACAAAAAACCTGCGATGGCACCACAAAATCGTGATGTAAATATCCCAGGCAATAATTTTCAACGCCCAGGTGCCCCAGCGCAACCAGCAGGTCGTCCAGGTTACCCAGGAACATACGCAGCAAACACAGCCGCAAATAACCCATATGGTACGCAAAACAATAGCGATAACGGCAGCAAGCTTGTTATCGGTAAAGGTATCACAATGTCTGGTGAGATCGAGTCATGTGAACACCTAATCGTTGAAGGTACAATCGAAGCATCACTTAAAGGTGCGCAGATGTTAGATGTATATGAAACTGGTGCTTTCTTAGGAACAGTTGAAATTGACGAAGCAAATATTGCGGGTCGTTTCGAAGGTGACATTACAGTTAAAGGTCGTTTGACTATTGAATCAACTGGTCAAGTAATTGGATCAATCACATACAAAGAGCTTTCAATGGAAGCTGGCGCAGTGATCGACGGTTCAGTAAGCCCAATCGGTTCTGAAAACGCCAAAAACAATGCAAACAAAAAAGCGTCTGCACCGAAAGCAAAAAAAGCATCATCAAATAATGGTGCTGAACTTCCTTTCAGTGACAAGGCAGGGGCAGCAGCGGAATAATTTTCCCTCGCTTTCCCAATAGAGTGTGTAATTAAAAAGAGTTTCGTAAATGTTTAGGATTTATTCCAACATACTGCAAAAAACGAAAATTAAGTTGAACCGGGCTTTTGCGTCCGGTTCTTCTGTTTGGTATACACATAAACCTAAGTTTAATCTGTTAGCGATCTCCCTCAGTTTGTTCCTTGTTGGAAGCTGTAATGAAAGCGCAACTATTTTTGATTTCTCTAAGAAACCATCATCGCTAGTGGATTACTCAAAGGCAGATTTGGTGCGCTATGGTTATGCACTTCAGCAAGCTTTGTTAAAAGAGCCTGCGGATATTAAAAAATTAAATGCACAAGAGGTAAAGCTTGTCTTGGCTTCGCCTGATTTTGCACGCAAAGATGGCCGTCAAACACATTGGCAGTACCGCTCGAAAGCGTGTGTGATGGATGTGTTCCTTAAAGGAAAGAATAACGCGAAGGTGTCATATTATGATATTCGTCAACGTCGTTCAGTTCTTGACGGTACGCAAGAGATTGCAGACCCTGTTGAGTGGCAGTGTGTACAAAGTATTATCCAAGAGCGTCGCCGTGATATTGCAAAAGGTTTCAGTGATATTTACGCAGATTTATCTTTAAAAGCGCATAAGTCGTAAACGGGGCATTTGCCGCAATCGGGTTTGCGCGCTTTACAAATATATCTTCCATGTAAAATCATCCAATGGTGACAATGAAATTTGTACTCATCGGGTACAACTTTTTCTAATTTTTCTTCGACCTTCTCAACCGTTTTGCCTTTGGCCATACCCGTACGATTTGAAACACGGAAGATGTGCGTATCAACCGCGATGGTTGGAATGCCAAATGCCATAGACAGCACAACATTAGCCGTCTTGCGCCCAACACCAGGCAGTTTCACGAGCGTATCGCGATCTTGCGGTACTTCGCTATTATGCTCATCAATTAAAATCTGTGAGAGTTTATATACGTTCTTAGCCTTAGCATTAAAAAGACCAATGGTTTTAATGTGATGACGAATTTTATCTTCACCAATAGCAACCATTTTCTCGGGTGTGTCCGCCGCCGCGAACAGGGCGGGCGTGGCTTTGTTGACGCCAACGTCAGTGGCTTGTGCCGATAACACAACGGCAACCAGCAATGTGAAAGGGTTCACGTAATCAAGCTCACCCTTCGGTTCAGGTTCAATCGCTTGCAGGCGTTTAAAAAACTCAATGATGTTTTCTTTTTTCATTATATATTATGAAGCATCTCTAAATTCAAAGCGACCAATGGCGGAATCTTTTGAAACTTCATCGGGTGCGAAGCATTGAGAGTTCATACAAATATATATTCCAGCATTCTTGCTTTGCACTTGAGCAACCGCATACCCTAAATTATAAGGTGCATCTGAATTATAAAAACCATCAAGGGGGATCATAGAACCAACAAGAATAATTGTTTTAGACTTATCTTTTAGGTGCTGTTCTAAATAAAGGCCAGTCTCACGCATCGTGTCTGTACCATGTGTAATAATAATTTTCTTATTATCAGTTTTTTCTATGGCATCTAAAATTTGAATACGGTGATCATCAATCATATCAAGGCTATCGATCATAACCGCTTCTTTTGTTTCAATGTCAAAGTGAGGCTCAATAATTTTCTGAATATAATGAGGAATACCCGTGTGCTCTTTTATCTTTTTTCTCTCAGAAGGGGCATGAAATACTGAATCTATAGTGCCGCCAGTCGCTATGAAAGTAATTGTTTGTTTATTTTCAGTCATTTAAGTTCTCTTGCTTATTTAACGCGACTCTCTTTATAATCTGAATCATGACAAAAATCAGCCCCCAAAATGAAGAAACAATAACTTACGGTTTACATGAAACCCCAATCGGCCAAATCGTAGTCGCCCAGAGCTGCAAAGGTGTTTGTTGGCTAGGATTTATGGTGACCAAGGAAGAGGGGGCTTATAAAGGCGATGGCTTTGAGCGTATGCAGGAATACTTCCCAAAATCTCATTTGATGCGTGATGATGAACAAACAAAGGAACTCGTCGACGTTATTATAGCGGCATGGGATCATGACACGCTGGATCATATTAAATTAGATTTGCGTGGTACTGAATTTCAACGTTCTGTATGGCAAGCTTTGTTGCAAATACCAAAAGGTCAAGTTATCAGTTATGGTGATGTTGCCAACGATATTGGTAAACCAAAAGCATCACGCGCGGTAGGTACTGCCGTTGGTGAAAATCCAGTCTCTTTAATCGTACCCTGTCACCGCGTTGTGCATAGCACAGGTGGATTGGGTAATTATGGCTGGGGTTTGGATCTCAAAGCCAAAATCTTAGACTTTGAAGGCGCGCTTTAAGCTCCTGCCTTTTTTACAAATCTAGAACATCTTGCATGGAATAGAGTCCCGCTGGTTGATCTTTAATCCAACGCGCACCATGAAGAGCCCCTTTAGCAAACAGGCTTCTGTCTGTGGCTTTGTGGCCTAATGTCAAACGTTCCCCTTGCGAGAAGAACGTGACATCATGCTCACCGACAACGTCACCACCACGTTGAACCGCATAGCCAATATCACCTTGGTTTCTTTTGCCTTCGCGGTCAGTGACAAAATCACCACCGCCTTTGATAATATTCTCACGGCCTTTTTGTGCGGCTTTACCAAGCGCAAGCGCCGTTCCGCTTGGGCTATCAATTTTATGATGGTGGTGTGTTTCAAAAATTTCAATATCCCAATCAATGCCTAAACGCGCGGCGGCTTGTTCAACAAGGGCAAGCAACATGTTCACACCAACACTCATATTCGCGGCATAAAGGATGGATGTTTTTTGCGCGGCGGTTTTGAGTACATCTTCTTGTGCGTCATCTAAACCTGTTGTGCCGATGACAAGAGCTGTTCCTGTCTCTGCGGCAAGCTTAGCATGGGCAACGGTTGCTTCGGGGCGCGTAAAATCAATAATGACATCGGCTTTTTCAAACAAAGCTTTTGTATCATCGCCCATATCAACGCCGCCCGCCAAAGTAAGGTCTTGCGCTGCTTCGACTTCATTGACCAAAATTTGGCCAACGCGACCTTTATATCCTGTAATTCCGACTAACATTTTTATTCCTTACTAATATATGGCTCTAATATTTTGCTTGTTCTTAATGCATCTTCACCATAATGCCCATTATCTTCTTTTGTCCAGCAAGATGATAATGCACCGTGAATATAAGCATAATCTATTATGCGTTGGGGTGTGATATTCAACTCAGTTCCTAAGATTTCTGCCTGTTTCAATAGGCGATCTTTATCTTCTGTTAAATCGGGGCGTTGATGTGGGTTATGCAGCGTGTTCGCACAATCATAAGCACGGTCGCCGACTACACATTGCGGATCAAGAGCCAGCCAACCTTTTTGCGTATCGTACATTACATTTTTATGGTGCATATCGCCATGAAGCATAGAAATTTCAATTTGTTTTCTTATCTTGGATGATGCAAACGCGGCGGCGCGCTTCACGATGTTTGGAGCATGATCCATTGGTGCATACTCAAACAACCGACGCATATGCGTATCAAAAGTTTTATAAGGGTGGTTTTTGGGTATCGGTGTTTTATGAATTTTGCTTAAGGTTTGTGCAATAATTAGCGTAGCTTCTTCATCTTTTTCTTGCTCAACGAGCGACAAAACTTCGTTTCCATCAACGTAGTAGAGAAAGCAGGCTTCATCATTAAACTCATAAACATCAATCACACCATTGCCATTACACTCTTTTAGAAATTGCGGGCCAATGGCTTCATGTATACGACCAAGTTCAGTATAGACTTTAAGAACAGCCGATATATTTTGATAAGCAACTTTATAAACATGACTAGTATTTGTTTTTGCAATCAAGCTTGGCTCTGATAAATTCCAGAGCGCACAATATTTTTCTAGCAACCCGTTCATCAAAGTTTTATTTTTTGGATCGAGCAGGTAAGGCGAGATGTACAAGACATCTTGCCGTCATCTTTAAAAATTTCAGTGTTCCAAACGTGGATAGAGCGACCAACTTGGACGGGTTTACAAATACCAGTAACATAACCCTCAATCGCAGGGCGGATATGATTGGCATTTATTTCAATGCCAACAGCGCGCTGTTGAATAGGGTCAATACACATCCATGCGGCAACGCTGCCCAATGTTTCGGATAGGACGCACGATGCGCCACCGTGCAGAATGCCAAAAGCTTGTTTTGTACGCTCGTCCACAGGCATACGGGCTTTTAGGTAATCATCACCAATTTCAAGGAATTCAATCCCGATGTGCCCTGCCATATTGGCATTGCGCATACCGTTTAACATTTCTAAATCGTATTTCTCGAACCATATTGACATGATTTTTAAATCCTTATTCCGTTAAGTCAGACCACAAATCTTTCATGCGATCAAAAAATCCGCTGGATTCAGGGGAATGTTTTTTACCATCTTTCCCTGATAAATCCTTATCAAGCGATTTGAACATATCTTTTTGCTTCGTGTTCAAATTGACAGGCGTTTCAACAAAAATTTCAATGTACATATCACCTTTTGCATTACCATTTAAAACGGTCATCCCTTGTTCTTTCAAACGAAACTGCTGGCCTGTTTGTGTTCCACCAGGGATTTTAACTTTGGAACGTTTGCCGCCTATTGTTGGAACTTCAATTTCTCCGCCAAGTGTTGCTGTGGTCATCGCGATGGGAACACGACAATAAATATTGGCACTGTCGCGCTTAAAGAATTTGTGTGATTTAATGCCAACTAAAATATAAAGGTCACCAGAAGGACCGCCACGAACGCCTGCTTCACCTTCACCAGAAAGACGAATACGACGACCGCCATCAATACCTTTTGGAATATTAACCTTTAATGTTTTTTCGCGGCGAACACGTCCCGCACCAGAACATTTTTTACAAGGGTTTTTGATGACGGTGCCTTGACCGCCACAAGTGGCACAAGCCCGTTCAATCGTGAAGAACCCTTGTTGTGCGCGCACACGTCCCGCACCATTACAAGTGGAACAGCTTTCTGCGCCAGAGCCTTTTTCGGCACCTTTACCATCACATCCATCGCACGTGTCTTGGACAGGAACAGTGATTGTTTTTTCTAAACCGCTATAGGCCTCTTCTAGAGTGATATCCATGGCGTACTGCATATCTGCACCGCGCATTGCGCCGTTGCCGCCGCGTTGCTGACCGCCGCCACCCATGAAGTCACCGAACATATCTTCGAAAATATCAGAGAAGTTACCGCCTTGGAAACCGCCGCCACCAAACGGGTTGCCGCCACCGCCACCGCCGCCCATAGAGCCATCAAATGCACTTTCACCAAAACGGTCGTAAGCAGAACGTTTTTGCTCGTCCTTTAAAACGTCATAAGCCGCATTGACGAGTTTAAATTTTTCTTCAGCTTCTTTGGAGTCTTTATTGTGGTCAGGGTGATACTTCATCGCCATCTTGCGATAAGCTTTTTTGATCTCAGCCGCATCCGCGCCTTTATCAACCCCGAGTGTTTTATAATAATCGTTGCTCATTTTTATATCCTAATGAGATGAAAAATAGAGGCATATTATAACGCCTCTATTTAATAAGATTTAAGCTGATTTTTTATCGTCGCCGTTATCGTCGTCAACTTCGGTGAAGTCGGCATCAACAACATCATCAGGTGTATCTGATGGCGCATCACCAGCATCGGCGGCTTGTTCGCCACCTTCTGCTGCTTCAGCTTCTTGCGCTTTACGGTAAACCATCTCACCTAGCTTCATTGACGCTTGCATCAAGACATCTGTTTTCGCTTTGATATCTTCGGCCGGTGTTTCTTCGTTTTCCAATGCCGCTTTAAGATCGCTCATACCTGTGTCGATTTCTGCTTTTTCCTCTGCAGGCACTTCATCACCAAGATCGGTTAATGTTGTTTCTGTTTGATGGATTAAGCTTTCCGCTTGGTTGCGGGCTTCAACGGCTTCGCGGCGGCCTTTGTCGGCATCCGCGTTACTTTCAGCATCTTGAACCATTTGATCGATATCGGCGTCTGATAAACCACCACTTGCTTGGATACGAATTTGCTGTTCCTTGCCAGTCGCTTTATCTTTTGCAGATACGTTGACAATACCGTTGGCATCAATATCAAATGTCACTTCAATTTGTGGCATACCGCGTGGCGCTGTTGGAATACCAACAAGATCAAATTGACCGAGTGGTTTGTTATCCGCCGCCATTTCACGCTCCCCTTGGAAAACACGAATTGTCACAGCAGATTGATTGTCTTCTGCTGTTGAGAATACTTGTGATTTCTTCGTTGGGATTGTTGTATTGCGATCAATAAGGCGCGTGAACACACCGCCTAATGTTTCGATACCAAGTGATAAAGGCGTAACGTCCAATAAAAGAACGTCTTTAACGTCCCCTTGTAAAACACCACCTTGGATCGCGGCACCATCGGCAACAACTTCGTCAGGATTAACACCTTTGTGTGGGTCTTTACCGAAGTAGTCTTTCACTGTTTCCAAAATCTTTGGCATACGTGTCATACCACCAACCATGATAACGTCATCAATATCAGACGCTTTTAAACCAGCATCACGAAGTGCGGCCTTCACAGGATCAAGTGTACGTTTTACCAAGTCATCAACAAGGCTTTCAAGTTTCGCACGTGTTAGTTTGATGTTTAGGTGTTTAGGGCCAGACGCATCCGCCGTTACGAACGGCAAGTTCACATCTGTTTGCGCCGCAGAAGATAACTCAATCTTCGCTTTCTCTGCCGCTTCTTTTAAACGTTGCAACGCAAGCTTATCTTCACGAAGATCAATACCTTCTTCTTTTTTAAACTCATCTGCTAAGTACTCAATGATACGTGTATCAAAGTCTTCACCACCCAAGAATGTATCACCGTTGGTTGATTTAACTTCGAAGACACCGTCGCCGATTTCAAGGACGGATACGTCGAATGTACCACCACCCAAATCGTAAACAACGATTGTACCCGTTGATTTTTTATCAAGACCATAAGCAAGTGCGGCGGCTGTTGGCTCGTTAATAATACGAAGCACCTCAAGACCAGCAATCTTACCAGCATCTTTGGTCGCTTGACGTTGTGAGTCGTTGAAGTAAGCAGGGACGGTAATAACGGCTTGCGTTACTGTTTCGCCTAAATGGCTTTCTGCTGTTTCTTTCATCTTCTGCAAGATCATCGCAGAGATTTGCGATGGCGCCATTTTCTCACCATCAATTTCAACCCAAGCATCGCCATTGTCACCCTCAACAATATTGAAAGGGGCCTTTGATGCCATTTCTTGAACATCTTTGTCCTTAAAGCGGCGACCAATTAGACGCTTAATCGCATAGACAGTGTTTCCTGGGTTTGTGACGGCTTGACGTTTGGCTGGTTGGCCAACAAGACGCTCATCATCTTTTGTGAATCCCACCATTGATGGGGTTGTTCTTGCACCTTCAGCGTTCTCAATAACGCGAGGTTCTTTACCGTCCATGACGGCAACACAAGAGTTTGTAGTTCCTAAATCGATTCCGATTACTTTAGACATAGTGCTTTTCTCCTTATAATAAGCAAGATTAATAGCCATTACCGTTGAAAATTCAACTGTAAAGACCAGTTTTATACAATAAAAGCCCGATTTGCTCAGCACCTTTACAA
>JALZUF010000174.1 GCA_023301785.1 Alphaproteobacteria bacterium
TTGTGCGCTGGGGGCGTGTGTCATTCATACGCACGTGACATTTAATCTTTATAATTTATCCATCATGATGATTGTTGGCTTTTTGTTGGCGGTTTGGTTTCAAGCGACGCAGGCGATTTTAAACACATCTGTAAAGCAGGTGACGTTTATGAAAGGTGCGCCTTCGGTAAGGCAGATAATGTTGGTTGTACCGTTCTTGGTTATAGGCGGATTTTTTACGAGCTTTATTTTGGGGGAGCATTATACCAACAAAGCCCGCGTTCATTTGCTGGCGGGGGATTTGCCTGAATTTGCTGATGATGTTTTGTTCGCACAGAATGTTGGGTTTCATTTGAATTATCGTGCGTATTTATTGGCGGTGAATGTCCCTATGAGCTTGTTGGAAGAGCAGGCGGAAGATTTGGATGCTGCGCAAAAGACAGAGATTACACGCACAGCTCTCAATTATATTCAGCATGTGCGGAGTACAAATCCACGTTCGTCATCGGCGTTGTTTTATTTAGGCAAGCTTAAACAGATTGGGGATGCTGATGTTATGAGCGACGTTCCAGAGGCGGCGGATTATTTCTATGTGCAGGCGGTTAAGATTGATCCGTTACATATTGGATCACGGATGGCGTTATCGGAAATTTATGAAACACGGGGGCAAAGCGATCAGGCTAAACAAGTTTTGGAAGAGGGGCTGATTTATAGATATTCAACGATGAGCGCGGTTGATTTATATGGGCGTTTGGCGATGTATTACCTAAAAACAGGAGAGTATGACGCACAACAGGATATGCTGCGTAAAATGCATAGTTTTCAAAAGCGCGCCGAAGCGCAGATGAAACAAGAGCAGGTGAAAAAGGAGAATCCATAACTTTGATCTTTTCCACAGCCCTTATGTATAACTCTTTATTATGATGGATTTGTGATAACGAATATGCGAATCATTAAAGATCAAAGAGCATTCCTGTTCTTAACTATAAAGTATTAACCCATAAATATTGCGACAAATAAAGTATGATTGAAGACGACGATAACAGCCTAAGATATGACAAGATGGTCGAAAACGCCCTACGCGGTGTTGTGAAACAGGCCGTTGAAGAAGTCATGAAAGATGGTCTTCCAGGGGATCACCATTTCTACATCACATTTTTGACAGATCATGCGGGTGTCAACATCCCTGATTATTTGCGTGATCGTTATCCGGGTGAGATGACGATTGTTTTACAATTTCAGTTTTATGATCTGGATGTTGATGATGAAAAAATGCAAGTGACGTTGTCATTTAACAATGTTCCTGAAAAATTAGTTATTCCATTGGCGGCGATTACGATCTTTGCCGATCCGTCTGTGAACTTTGCGCTTCAGTTTCAACCGCTTGGTGATGATGTTGAACCTGACTTTGATCCTGATGATGGACCAAGTGGTTCTGATGACGATGATGATAAGAGCGACGATTCCAAAAAAGGTGAAGTCGTTTCCCTTGATAACTTTAGAAAAAAGTAGCCGTCATGCGCGCAAGCGCGAGGACGCTAGCATAGAGCGACCATACAGGTATGAATAAGTTTTGGCGTTCTGATATTGATCCTGACATTGATCCTTTAAAGGTGATGATTAAGCGGGATAAGCTTGTCGATTTCTCGCGTGATGGGCGTCCCGTTAAAATTAAAATGTACTATCCAGTCTTTAAAGAAGATGCCTCAGGCGCGCAGGCGCGCGACGGCCAGACAAAACTACCTGTGATTGTTTGGAGTCATGGGCTTGGCGGCGGTGTTGATGGGGCGGCGTTTCTGTCGCGGTTTATTGCCAGCCATGGTTACATTATTTATCACGTTCAACATCATGGCACGGATACATCCTTATGGGAGGGGAAACCCGGTCATCCATGGGATATTATTCGTGATATGAAGATTGACCGTAGTGCGACGCTTAATCGTTTTTTAGATATTCCCTTCGCGTTGGATCAGTTTCCTGATTGGGTGAAGCAGTATCCTGAAATTGAGGAGATGATTGATTTTGACAATATTGGTATGTCAGGACATTCGTTCGGATCGCTAACGACACAAGTTGTTGGGGGCATGATGTTCCCTGATGAAAAAGGTGTACTAAGGCGCAGTCGCGATGAGCGTTTGAAAGCGGGTATCTTATATAGCCCTGGCCCGATTGACCATTTGGGATTAGATGAGCCGCGTGATGTTTATGGCTCAATCGATTTGCCGATGTTGCATATGACAGGGACGGATGATAATTCGCCTATCGAAGATTGGGATTATACAAAGCGACTTGATGTTTATAACAATATCACCGAAGCCAAGCAGCATTTATTGGTGCTTAAAGACGGCGATCACATGGTGTTTAATGGATCTCGCGGTAAGTTGGGACAAAACCCAAACCGTGAAAAGCATGAGAGCATTATTAAGATCGGCGCACTGGCCTATTGGGATGCAATGATCAAAGAAGATCAAGCGGCGAAGGATTGGTTATTGAATGGTGAGTTTAAGGCGTGGCTCAATAGTGATGCGACGTTTGAGTGATGAAACCAAGTGCGTCCCAAAATCGAAAAATTATCAGTTTTTATAATAAAGCCCTTAAAGATAAAAATCATAGATTTAGATCATGGGAGCATTGCTACAAACATTTTAGCGAAAACCATGACGACCACGATTTAGCAGCATTAAATTTAGGTTTTTATCTTGCAAGTTGGGGTATGTATCGCGGTTCAACATTTTCCCTACAAAAAGATTATAAAATTCATATTGATTGTGTGCACGAATTAAAAAATATTACGTATGGCTATGAGGCATTAAGAAACGCAAGCCCTGAGAGCTATATTAATTCTCCAGAAAAAATAGAGTTGTTATTCCAGCTCAAGGAAAAAATAAAGATTTGTTATAAACCTTATACAATCAATAAAAATAAGAATGAGGTTACAGACACACTTATTACAAAAATATTGTTGGGGACATTAGGTTGTGTGCCTGCTTATGATCGTATTTTTAAAGATGGTTTAAAACGATGTAAATTACCGCAAAGCTTTACTGAAAGAAGCTTCTTAAAGTTAATGGAACAATTAATTTTGGAACAGCAAATCTTTAAAAAGATGGAAATGAATTTAAAAACAGATGGTTTTAACTATCCCGTGATGAAGCAAATTGATATGTATTATTGGGCGTTAGGTTTATCTGACAATGATGACGAAGAAAAGTATTTAATATGAAAAACGCGATTGAGATTAGAGGTTTAAGAAAAACTTATGCGGCGCAGAAGAAGTCGCCTGAGAAGGTGGCTCTGCATGGAATTGATTTAGATATTCCGCGCGGGTCGATCTTTGGATTGTTGGGTCCCAATGGGGCGGGGAAGTCGACTATCATTAATATTATGGCTGGCTTGGTTGTGAAGACGCAAGGTACGGTTAAAATCTGGGATTGCGATATTGATGAGAATCCGCGCAACAGTAAATCGGCGATTGGGATTGTGCCGCAGGAAATTAATTTTGATCCATTTTTTACACCGCGTCAGATTTTAGACATTCAAGGGGGGCTTTTTGGTGTACCAAAGGCGGAACGTTGGACGGATGAGTTATTGGCGCTGGTTGATTTGACGGATAAAGCGGATAGCCATTCGCGAAGTTTGTCTGGCGGTATGAAACGCCGCTTGATGGTGGCGAAGGCTCTTGTTCATAAGCCACCGATTTTGGTTCTTGATGAGCCAACGGCGGGCGTTGATGTTGAACTGCGTCAGATGCTGTGGTCGAATGTGCGTAAACTGAATGAGCAAGGCGTGACGATTTTATTGACGACGCATTATCTGGAAGAAGCAGAAGAGCTGTGTGATCGGATCGCGATTATTAATCACGGTGATATTGTTGCCAATGATGATAAAGAGAATTTATTGGGTCAGATTGACTCGAAGGAAATTCGTTTCCGTTACCAAAATGAGATTAAAAATATTCCTGAAGAATTAAATGCCTATAACCCGCGTAAAGACGGTAATCGTACGCTGGTGCTGCGTTATTCGCCCAAGGATCAATCTATTGATGAGATCTTGCAAGTGGTTCAAGATGGCACAAATCCGATTGTCGATATCACGACAGATGAAAGTGATTTAGAGGATATATTCCTTCAAATCACCCAGAATTCCTAGGTTTTTCAGGAATTCTTTGCGTTTTTGCGCGTAATTGTCTAGGGTATGTCCAGAAATCAAAATAACCCCCTAACTTAAAAGGAAAATAATATGACACAGATTAAAGATGTAATGAGCCCGAATTTTAAATTCATGGCACCTGACAGCCC
>JALZUF010000175.1 GCA_023301785.1 Alphaproteobacteria bacterium
AATGGGACTACTACATTATTAATTAACTTTGATACATGTTATCAAGCGGACGGGGCGGTTGGAACAGTTTCGGCCCCCTGATTCAATGGGGCCAGTTCCATCATTTGAGTCCTAATGACATCTACCAACCCTTTCCTTTCCCTGCGCCGACCGTAACAATGGTAGATCTCTTTGGTCCCACAACAACAAGCCATTATTCCTAGTACCACAGCAAACCCAATTCCTACATACACCATAAAGCCCCAACGAGTGGACTCGTCTAACACTGTGTTATCCCATGCTTTAGCTATTTCCAGCATGGTCGCTCCTCCTGGTCCCTGCATTTTAGGAATCTTACCATTCTCGCTTCCCCAATTGATAGCTTCAGTGAAATTCTGATCTGGGGCAAACATAATCGGTATTTCATCTAACACATGATCCAGGGACGAATAGTCCACCAACGGTTCCAGTATAAAGTCCTCCCCCACCACCCGGCAATCTTTTCTAACTGTCACTTTGTTTAACCCTTCCAATACCATTGGAGCAATGGAATAATCCCCACACAAAACCCTGGCTTTAACCCGTTCCTTGGTATACAGGGAATACACCCCAAAACCCAACGAGCTGATATAGACAAACCTCTCATCCACCATACTAACTGTACACATAGCTAACACCCCCGTAGTGTCTCCCTGATGCAATGCTGATAGACAAGTAGGAGGCGACTCATTTAACTCGTATGTCGCAGCCGGACAGTATCTAGTTGCTGCTTCAACTGCCTCACACTTTGCAAGCTCTGCCTCACTTAGAGTGCGACCCCGATTATTATCCTTGTCAAGCAATAAATAAGTCTGAGTCGGATTTGGGAAAAAGTGCTTGCCGCTAACTTGAAATGCCAATGGAGTAGGTCGATACTCAAACAAATTTCTATAGGATGTTATTTTCCCCACTGGCAAATGGACCATTACCACTACGTCCATGTCCTTTGTAACTATGTACGACAATTTACATTTCCAAACATCCAGTGGGTTAATCAAGAGCGTATTTCCTTTAGTTGCCTCGTCAGTTGCCAATGCCCTCACCTGGGTCATTACTGATTTTCTATCTACCAACAAAGGGGACAAATGTTTGTTGTGAAATAGAACGGACAATCCTTGCATTAGGAGCTCATAATGTTCGAAGACTCCTTGGAGGCTAGTAGAGATATGCAAAAACCTCTCTACCATTAACTCCTTATTTGCTAAATCATGAGCCTCATCCCTCATCTTGCTGGCAAACTCCTCCGCTTGAGCTACGTGATGCTCTACCTGCAGCAAGTGTTTCTGGTTTGCATTAATGTGCTTGACATCATTAGTAGTAGTAGTCGAGTAACCAAAGAATCCTAACACTGAATTCACGGCCGTTGCAAACATTGCTCCTCCTGCAATGGCCAAAGGTATAATCTGACGTTTCTCTCTAGGCACACGTTCACGTCTAGCCATCTCTAAGTAAACTGCCCGTAGTTCATCCAAAGACCCAGTCCGCTCAATCACATCTACCAGAGCCCTAGACACATACAATGGCCTGAAATAAGGGGTTCCTTCCATCCTCTCCGGTATAATCAACTTGGTACAATTGATATCGTGCAAGCTATGAGCGTCAGGTTGATCAAACAAGACTGTAGTACAACATGCTTGATGATACGCCATTCCTTGCAACTCACAAAAGTCGTCATACCCGGAGTTCATCCAATCAGGCTTATCAATTACATTTAGCATTCTAGGCAATGGAGGCAAGGTTACCAACTTTTCATGTTCGCCATCGGCCGACCTCCTGTTACCTCCCCTCGGCACTTCATTTGATATCACCGGATCGGCTCCACTGTGTGGTGATAATGTAGGTCTGGGACGTATCGGACTCCTATCTGGAGCATAGGGATTGAGTCCCAATTCTTTCCAATAAGTTGACCACTCGAGGTCTTCTCCCATCGCCTTGAATTGAGAATCCGCCGCATCTTCCAACCTAAGGCATCTGCTCTCCATGGCCGAGACAGCCCCGTACAGATGGGACAAAGCCGTCTTGTGGGAAGCCTGCGAAACCTTATGCATGGCCCGACACCCTCCTTTGACTCCATCTCTATACCCCGACAGTTGAATCTTTATGGACATGTGACAATATCCTCCGAGCTCATAGATGCCCCCTAGAAAAGAATAACCAAACATTAAATTTACACCAGTATTTCAGCTCTACAATGCCTTACCTTTTTTTACAAAATGAGCTTTATATGTATCCTCCTCGTGCATAGCTGGAGGTCCATCAGGCGCCCTAGGATGCTCGATCTTGATTTTCGTAACCACTTTGGCCGTCAGGACGTTGAACATCCATGTCAGTAGAATTAATCCAAGCAATATCTGGAGATGCATTTCGGCTGCAACCTGTACAACTACTAAACCCCAATTGTATCTCAATTTCTCGTTTAGCTAAAACTTAGGCCCTGAACACCTTGCAATTTTGCAAACTTGCCAAAAGTATAGGATGAACTCTTGTTGCCGAAGTAGGCCTAGCCTAGCTACCCAAGCCCACATTGCATTTTATCTGTCTGAAGAATTCTGGCTTCCCAGTCCAATAGAAGTGCAAACCTGCTGCTCCGTTCTTTTCCTTTTTCATTTCAGATCCGTCAATCAAGACAGGGGAGAACGGTCCAGGGCTCCGCAAAACAAATCGGAGAGAAAGGAAGAATATGAGATTGACTTTGTATCTATATATGATTGTACTTTAGTCTAGCTCATGTCCTTGTATATAACCACCCTTCCTGCTCAACCCTTTTGTGTGCGCGCTCGCCCGAGCTATATTTCTGTATACACCCTCTCGACTGAGTCGGTATAAATATGATGTGTTCACAGCATAATATACGTTAGTTTTAAACAACTTTCATGGTGCATCGTTTCTTCGTTTGTGCGCTTGCGAATTTTTGACGTTCCATGGCAGAGGGCGGAAAGAGGGAAGAAAAAGACAGAGATTCTGCGTTTCATGAAACCAGAGACATCGACTCAGAAGAAGAAGAAGAAGTACAAGTTCTTTTCCCAGAGATACAAGAAGAAGAAGAGGTAGAAGAAGAAGCCCAAGTTTTCTACCCAGCTCTTCCAGACGTTCCTGCTGCCATCTTACCAAATCCACAACCTCAGCCTCAGCCAAACCCAGACCAGGTACCAGATCGTTCCGACTCCGAGTCCTCAGAAGAATCCAGTGACGACGACCAAGCCAACATGCCTGCCAACCCAGATCCAGTCAAGCCAGGGCAGCTTCAAACTCTTCCATCGTTCGACGGCGAACGTGGGGAAGGGTTTATAACCTGGCTAGAGACTCTTGAAGCGGCTAAAATTACCTATAACTGGGCCGAGGATGCCCTAATCCAGGTCGCCAAAGCGAAAGGAGGCACTGCCATCGCGGAATGGGACCGAGGAAACCGTCTTCGTGGTGTGACTGCCACGACATGGTTAGGCAACCCCTCTTACCGGGACCTACTTCATACCCGGTTCGGTCCGAAATACACCGCCGCCACCGCGGTTCATGCAGTGGCAGACCTAAAACAAAAGCCCAGGGAATCATGCGCTTCATTCATGGATCGAGTCATCCTTGCAGTAAACAGGCAGAACTACAACATCACGCAGGTTCAAAAGGATACTCAAACGTACAAGGACGTTTTTAACGCAGCAATCGTTTCCCATTTTGGCGCCGGGCTACAGAGCGAAATCAGCACTGTAGTCCTCGGGGCTGCCGACGCTCCGGCTACCGTGGACGCTATTTTGA
>JALZUF010000176.1 GCA_023301785.1 Alphaproteobacteria bacterium
CCATCTTCATCACGCTTGCAGATCTCAAGTAAATACGCGCCTGAAATTAACGCACCCGTTGCTTGCGCTTGTGCCTTTGGCGGTAAGATAAAACTTGCCAAAACTGTGATCAAGGCAATGAAAAGAAGGTTACGCATTATAATTGCTTACTTAAATATTGGCTTACTTGTCTTTATCTGCCGTTTTTAATTGCTGTAAAATCGCAAACGGTGAATCTTCTGGATTGCTTTTAGCCTCAGCAACATAAACATTTTGTTTTGGTTCACGGTTTTTATTATGCGATTTACTTTTAGGTTTAAATTTCTTTTTGTCTGATTTGAAATTTGAATTCGAAAATTTGTTATCTCTCGGCTTTGCGCTTGAAGCATTACCCGCACTGCCACGATCCATCGCCTTACCTTTTTTCAAGGCAAAAGTGGCAAGTTGTGGTTTTTCAAAAACAGGCTTGGCTACGACTGTGTCGCCTGCAGGCAATACAGCTTCAACTTTTGGCTTTGCCGCTTTATCGCCTTCAGACTTTACGTCCTTAGCTTCTTCAGCTTTAGCAGCCTCATCGGCTGGGTCATGTACTTTTGTATGTCCCATAGATGTTAACACGGCATATAGATCGGCAATATTACTACCAAGCCATTCAGCCATTTGGTGTTGCGCCTGAAACTTACCATCCTTGGCAGAGTCATAAACGGCACAGATCACACGATCCAACATATCAACACGCACAGAGCGCGGGCCATATATTGGGTAGCCAATAGATTGGTAGTAAGATTTATCAAGGTCTTTGCCTTCAACTGAAAAAGACACGATACCGTCCGCAGGTGCTTCGGCTGGTAAATCTTTATCGTTAAACAATGTCAACAGAAGTGCGCGCAAACGAACGGCGGCGGGTTTATTTAATTCAGGTAAGTAAACAAGAAGCGGCCCAAATCTAATTTTCTTTGTTCGCAAACTTGCGCGTTGATCTTCATCCATTTGCGCAATCAAAGATTGTAAATCTGCACGTGGAATAATACCTAGGGCGTCGTAAATTTTATTCGCAATTTCTTGCGGCGCACCAACGGGAATATCATCCGCTTTTAAATTTGTTAGAGGTAGTAATGCTTCGGCAATGTATCGTGCCAACCATTCAGAAATAAATTTAGACAGCGCGGCTTGGTCTTCATCTTTCGTAGCGGCGCAATCAACTAAAGACATTGACGGTGTTAAAACTGTTTCGCCTTTTTTGACTTCTGCGACAACGTCGCCCGCCATTGGGTTGGTTAAATCTCTTTGCCATGAAATGGCACCATTCTCACCAAGTGTGAGTTGCTTATCTAATGAATTTAAAATCATCCCTTTTCTTACCCGAACTTTGCCCAATATCAAAGGAAAATAAACAAAAAACAGGCTTTTGATCCCGTATAAAACTTGATAAGGTGCTTATCTTATAAACATTTATAGAAAATCGAGATGATGACATCCAAATTCCTTCTGCCTGTATTTTTATTCAGCCTGCTTATCAGCACATTAGCGCACCCTGCATTTGCAAAAAACGCGTTGATTAATGACGCTGGCGCAAAGCGTCTTATGGACGTTTTGCAAAAGACAATGGCTGAACGTAAAAAGGCCGCCACAGATATTGGTGGCGAACTGGTAACATCAGGAAAAATTACGATTGAGCAATCAGACACTTATTATGCGGCAACACTGCCTGAGATGATAATCAAGGCCGCTAATAATGATGAAATTAAAATTGGCTTGGTTGCGATCAATGCGACGCCCGTTAAAGACTCAGAAGATTGGAAAATGTCCGTTGCCTTACCAACGCCGATTGTTATTAAAAATGCCACTGACAATTCAACAAAACGTATTGATATTGGCTCCCAAAAATCTGGCGGTGTCTGGGCAAAAAGTATGGATGGGTTCTCAACATTTATTGGTGAATATAAAAACGTTGTCTTAACAAACGAGACAACGAACGATGTGTTTAATATTGGAAGCTTATCATTGAACTCAGACTTCGCAGAAAAAGAAAATAAATGGGGTGGTAAATCTGCCGTCACATTACAAAACGTTTCTTTTGATAACGCGACGCAAAAAAATGTTTTTTCTTTTGAAAATTTAAAGATGCTCGTCACAATGAGAGACTATGATTTCAAGAGTTTTAAGCAAATCATCCAAAATTCAACCAGTCCTGACTTAGTCAATAACCTGATTAACATTCAAGGAAATATGTCATCAGATATTGTTATTGATAAGATAAAAATAAACACACCAAAAATGGCAGAGTTAAAGGGCTTTGATTCATTAAAGCTTGGCTTTTCTTCTACACCATCGAATGACGGTAAATTAGATCAGAAAACGCATATTTCTTATATTGGTTTAGATTTAAATAATGCATCACCTTCTGACGAAGTCATACCTCGGAACTTCCAAACAAAAATTGATTTAGAAAATTTACCTTTGCAAGAAATCATAGACCTTGGCACGCAATTTACGGCCAGCGGCGCCGCAGAAAACAAGGCGGTAAAACAGTTGGCTGTCATGCAGGCCATGCTTTCCTTACCACAAACCTTAATGAAAGCTAGTACAGCTTTAAAATTAAGTGACACTTTGTTAAGTACGAGTGAATATACATTCTCACTAGATGGTGATGCCATGGCTGCCGCAGGAGCAGAAACAGGGTTTGTTGGCTCGGCCGATATGAAAGTCCAAGGACTGACGAAAGTCATCGAAAAATTAGAAAAAGAACCTGACTCGGCCGCCCTTGTTAAACAGCTTAAATTATTCAAAAAATTAAGTGATTATAAAGATGGAAGGCATGAGTTGAAATTAGTCTTAAAACCAAGCGGTAAAATAATGGCCAACAATGACGAGTACAAACAACGTCTAATGCAAAAAGAGCGTAAAGAAAGAAACAAAAACTAGAGCAGGTAACTTAGTAACGCGTTTAGTTTTTGCATACCTTTTGACGTTGGCACAATATGCGTCTTCGTTAGCTTAATAAAATCACCATCGATAAGGTGATTAATCTTATCCTGCTGTATAGACATACGCCAATCAACGCCCGTTTCTTTTTCAATGTTTTTGAGCGCAATTCCCTGACGCAAACGAAGCCCCATCATCATCATTTCAATCAAACGTTCGTCCTGTGACACTTCCTGAAATGGGTGGTAACCATGCCCGTCCTTGGCAACATAATCTAACCACACATCTGGCGCACGCCTGACACGCGTTGCAAATTTTTGCCCCTTAATTGTTATGCGGCCATGCGCACCGGGTCCAATCCCAGCATAATCACCATATTGCCAGTACGTTAAATTATGGGCAGATTCCTGACCTGCAATCGCATGATTAGAAATCTCATAAGCGGGCATATTTGCCCCTTCTAAAATTTCCTGCGTCACTTCGTAAAACTCACCCGCTTGATCAGCTTCAGGAATTCTAAATTCACCCCGCGCGGCTTGCGTATAAAATGGTGTACCTTGCTCTATCGTTAATTGATACAGAGATAAATGCCCTTGTGCGTATTGTAGCGCGTCGTTTAACTCATTTTTCCAATCATTAATGTTTTGCTCTGGACGTGCATAAATTAAATCAAAGCTGTAACGGTCAAAGATTTGTTCCGCGGTTTTAATCGCGCCTATGGCCTCTTGCGCGGAATGCTGACGCCCTAAAAATTTCAAATCATCGTCGCGTAAAGATTGCACTCCTATTGAAACACGGTTAATGCCCGCCGCTTTGAAATCTTTGAATTTTTGCGCCTCTATGGAGGTTGGATTTGCCTCCAGCGTAATCTCGATATCAGGCGATACATTCCAAACCTTCGCAATGTGATTCAGAATAATCTCAACCGTTTTAGGATTCATTAAAGACGGTGTACCACCTCCAAAGAAAATCGACGTTACATTGCGTTTACCTGTTTGTTGCGTAGTGTGATCAATCTCTTTGACAAAACTTGCTGCCCATTTTTCATGGTCAACGGTGTCACTGACATGGGAATTAAAATCACAATAGGGGCATTTGGCTTTACAAAAAGGCCAATGAACATAAACGCCGAAAAGATCATCAGAGCAATCAGGCATCTTGTTTCATATAAGTAATAAATTTTTCAACTGCTTTGGCACGGTGTGAAATCTCATTCTTTTTAGATGGCTCCATTTCCGCGGCCGTGTGCGTCATATCTTGCGGAACAAAAATCGGATCATATCCATGCCCTTGATCGCCGCGCATAGGCCAAGTGAGATGACCTTCAAATTTACCTTCAAACGTTTCTTCACGCCCATCGGGGTAAACCAACGCCAACACCGCGATAAAATACGCGGCCTCATCGCCTTTAATACCACCAAGTTCATCATTCACACGTGCCATCGCCATATTGAAGTCGCGCCCTTGTGGTGTTTCACCCCAGCGCGCTGAATATATACCAGGCGCACCCGCCAAGCCCTCAACACAAAGGCCGCTATCATCCGCCAACGCGGGCAAGCCTGTCGCTTTGCAAGCCGCGCGTGCTTTCAATAATGCGTTACCAGTAAAGGTCTCTTCGGTTTCCTCAGGTTCAGGCAGTTTAAAATCTGCTGCTGATTTAATTTCAATCCCCATGCCTTTGAACATGTCTTGAAATTCAACAACCTTACCTTGATTGTGCGTCGCGATCAGAAGGGTCTTAAACATTAAAGTCCCAAAACTTTTTTCTGTTGTTCAAATATATCGCCACATCCTGCTTTTGCTAAATTCAGTAATTCTTGAAATTCTGCTTCGCTGAATGGGGTTTGTTCGGCTGTTCCTTGGATCTCAACAATACCGCCCTTCCCTGTGATAACAAAGTTCGCATCTGTTTCTGCATTTGAATCTTCATCGTAATCTAAATCTAAAACAGGCGTGCCTTTATAT
The DNA here is from genome assembly GCA_023301785.1 of Alphaproteobacteria bacterium. Taxonomy (GTDB): domain Bacteria; phylum Pseudomonadota; class Alphaproteobacteria; order Micavibrionales; family Micavibrionaceae. Next base: position 4,870 of record JALZUF010000176.1, read on the forward strand.
ATGCCGCATGAAATGGCAGATACTGTATCGGTCAATGGCAATTCTTTAAGCAATTTCAAATCAACAAGATGTTGTAGCGCCATGTGAAGCGCAACATACGCCCCTGTTACTGAGGTTGTTCTAGTACCACCATCGGCCTGAATAACATCACAATCAATTCTGACCTGACGCTCACCCAATGCCTTCATATCGACAACGGCGCGCAAAGCACGACCAATAAGGCGTTGAATTTCTTGTGTGCGGCCAGATTGCTTACCACGTGCAGCTTCACGATCCATACGTTGATCTGTTGAACGTGGTAACATACCGTATTCTGCCGTAATCCAACCTTTACCAGAGCCACGCATCCATCCTGGCACTTTTTCCTCAACACTGGCTGTACACAACACGTGCGTGTCGCCAAACTTGGCTAAACAGCTGCCTTCAGCGTGTTTTGAGTAATTTGTGATCAATTCTACAGAACGTAAGTCTGCGGGTGTGCGGCCAGAAGGTCTTGTCATTACAGTATATTCCTTATTGTTGTAAGTATTTAGCCGCATATTAACCAGCAAGGCCTGCTTGTCAATTAAGGAAGCATTTGCGCCAAATTCAAACAACCGATATAATTAAAGGGTTATCAATTTAGGCAAAATCACATGAAATATCTATTTTACCCCATTCTTACCTTATTCTTGCTGTGTCCTCTTCAAACGGCATCGGCGCAAGGCGCACCAGAAAGTCAGATATTCCTGCCGCCTGCGACAGAGTGGGATAATAATGCGGCGAAGCAAACTCAGATTTTACAGCAACAATCTTTGTTACAAGAATCTGACAAACTGTCTGTGAATGAAGTTGAAGTCTCAATAGAACATCCAGATTATCTTGAGCCTCATCAATTTACCCTTGTGATGAAGCTTAAGAACGCAGAAACAGGTTGTCACAATTATAGTCCAATTGATTTTGAATCAAAAATAATTGAGCCGCACTTTATGGATATCACCCTTAACTTCTATCGTCGTAATTTTAAAGAAACGCAATACCCAACTTTTGATTGTGACCAGAGCAATAAGATCGTTTCCACTATGATGGTTTTGGATGCCAAAGATTTGAAAAAGCGCGGCCTTAGACAATTACGTTTTAGTAACGGCGCCGCTCGTGACCAATATAATATTGTCCATTTAGAAAACAAAATTCGCCTTGAACCACAAAGCATGGTGGCGTTTAAAGCCAAAGGCTTAACTGGCCCTGACAAAGCCTACATGGAATATGATTACGGCGATCAAAGTATTGTTGCGCTCCAAGTCCCTATGGCGCTTGAAAGTGATAACATCACACAAGCGGTGCGTGATCTGGCCTATAAACAAGCATTCCAACCTATCCTTGGTGACAATGCGATGAAGTCAGACAAGAAAAACGTATTTTATTTTAAAGCGCCTAATGCATCAACGGTTGAAGACCTTAAGAAAACAGGCTATATGGAGTTCGGAACAATTCAGGTTATGCGTCCGTATGACGGTGCGCAAGGACGTGTTGGACTACCTGTTCCTTTAAAGGTTTTTATTAGCCAACCAAATAAAATGTTATAGACACAAAAAGATAAAAGAAAAAATTTACACATGAGTACTGAAGACAACAAAGATCAAAAAGATCCTGATATGAACAATGAGCAACCAAGAACGATCAAGACTGAAAACCAAACGGATGATGAAAACATCGTGAATCTGGATGGCATGAATGGTGAGCCGTCTCTTGAGATGTCTGCCGATATGATGGTTGAATCCTTACAAAAAGATTTATTGGAAGCGCGCGAGCGCACCATGCGTGCCTTGGCAGATGCCGAGAACACACGTAAACGTGCCATGAAAGACCGTGAAGATGCGGGTAAGTATGCCGTGTCAAACTTCGCGCGTGACTTGCTTGATTTTGGTGATAATTTTAAACGTGCTTTAGAAAGCATGCCCGATGATATGCCAGAGAGCGTGACAGGTGGTTTAGAAGCCATGGAGCGTGAGCTTCTTGCAACATTCGATCGTCATGGCATTAAAAAAATTGAGCCTTTAGACGAGATGTTTGATGCCAACTTCCACGAAGTGATGTTCGAAATGCCTGCTGATAAACCAGCAGGTACGATCATGCAAATTATTGAAGCAGGATATGTTCTTAATGGTCGCCTATTGCGTGCCGCCAAAGTTGGTATCGCCAAAGCCGCCCCAGCGGAAGATGGCCCAACAGATCCTGGCGCTAGTATCGATACCAAAGCTTAAATATTTAAGCTCTCATCGGTGCGGGTGTTGCAGTTCTTTCGCGAACAACTTCTGCTTCTGACATTACGAATTCAGCAATATTTCTTGCATATCTCTCAATCTCTTGAGGTGTATTTTCGCTTACTGTGTGCTCCGCAGCTTCTATGAAAGCAGGACTAGTTGAAAAAGCTCTACTCGCTTCCAAGCCATGAATTTCTAGATCCGATGTATCAATCGTATAATCTGCAAAATCAGGCGTATCATAGTAATCTTCAGCAGGTTGGCTAATACGAACAACCGGTCCTTCTCGTAGATTATTTGAAACATCGATAAATAATGACGGGTAAGAATTGTGTCCCACATTAATTTGAAATTTTTGAGATAACGGTCTGTCACGTGGCGTGTGCGCAACAACAAAAATTTGAAGACCAATATTTTCACATTCTCTTAAACGCTCACCGATCTTTTCAACAAGATCGAAAAACAGTTGGTTGTCTTGATCAAGTTCTTCTGGTGTTAAAACATTGTGTCTCATATCGCGTACATTCATAATACTAAGCCTTTCATAAATTTCATAGAAGCTATGTAAAAGGATTGTAACTATATGTCAATAGCATTTATGAATAACGTTTAAGCTGCTTGCTCTTTTTTACCAAAAGGCTTTAACGCCTGCATAACGCGGGCTTCTGGGTTTTCATCAGTCTTTGGAAATTCAAACGTTTTACCCGTCAGCTTTTGATAAACATCAATATAAACTTCCGCTGTACCGATACGCACCTCATCTGGGATATCTGGGATATCATCTTTATAAGGATCAACACGATCCACGACCCAACGGCGCACTTGGTCTTTATCTAATGTTTCTGGGGGCTTGCCTGCGGCCAAACACGCCTCATACGTGTCCGCTATCCAAAAACGACTGCTGTCTGGTGTATGAATTTCATCACCCAACGTCAAAACACCGTCTTCATCAAAACCAAATTCATATTTTGTATCGGCCAAGATCAAGCCCGCCTTGGCGGCAACCTCTTGCCCACGTTTAAACAACGCCAGTGCATAACCGCTCACTTGTTCCCACGCATCAGCAGGTAAAATACCTTCATCAACAATTTGTTTGGCAGATAAGGGTGCATCATGCTCACCCACTGCCGCTTTGGTTGTTGGTGTAATGATCGGCTCATCCAGTTTTTGGAAATCTTGCATACCGTCTGGGAATGTGCGGCCATACATATCGCGCTCACCGCGTTTATACATTGTCAGGATGGACGTCCCCGTTGAGCCTGCCAAATAACCGCGCACAACCAATTCAACGCTCAGCATCTTAAGGTTTTTACATTGCACAACATTAGGGTCTGGGTAGTCAATGATATGGTTAGGACATATATCTTTTGTATTCTCAAACCAAAAGCGCGCGGTCTGCGTCAGCACTTGGCCTTTAAAAGGAATAGATGTAATTTGGCGATCAAATGCCGTTAAGCGGTCTGTGGTTACCAGCAACTTGTTGCCCTCTGGCGTATCATAAACATGGCG
>JALZUF010000177.1 GCA_023301785.1 Alphaproteobacteria bacterium
TTCGAATTCTTCTTGCATGTCCTCCGTCCATGTCCAGGCTGTTCCTTTCTTGAGGAGGGGTCTGATGGCTGCCGTCATGTGGGCTAGGTCTGGGACGAATGCAGTGAGTTGGTTCGCTAGGCCTAGGAAGGATCTCAGTTGAGATACATTGGTTGGTGTAGGAAATTCTGCAATGGCTTGATATTTCCTGTCGTCTGGTCTGATGCCATTCTGACTGATGACATGTCCAGCGAAGGTGATCTCCTTACCCATTTCCATTTTCTTCAGAGATATAGTGATGTTTATGTCCCTGCATCTTGTTAGTACGACCCTGGCTCTGTCGTGGAGCTCTTCGAGAGTTGATCCCCAGATTAGGGTGTCGTCTACTATCTTTCTGGCCCATGGTAGACCCGAAATTATGCTGTCCGAGTGACAACACCACTCGTCAGAAGAGGCGTTTAGTCCCATGGGAGCTCTGAGATATCTGTACTTTCCTTGTTGAAGTAGGAAAGTAGTCAGATATGAGCTTTCTTCCGAGAGTGCTAGTTGGAAATATCCGTGCACAGCATCCAGTTTTAAGAAGTAAACTGCGTCGTGAGGGATGGCTTGCAAGATATCTCTTGTTGAGGGGAAGGGATGGACTGGGCGTTCAACATATTTATTTAAGTATGTGAAGTCAGTCACCAGTCTGACCCTACCGTCTTGTTTGGGAACGAAGAATCCCGGGCTGCACCATGGTGTAACTTCCTTGACTTCCACAATAACTCCTTTGCCGACGAGGTCTTGAATAGCTTTGTTGGCTGGCTCTTCAAATCTTTTGGGCACTCTTCTGGCTGAGAAGATCTTGAGAGGCTGTGCGTTGTCCTTCAAGTGGATAGTCATTGGGTGGGAAGTTTTCATTGGTACTGGGTTTAGTTCATCACTGAGAACGTCCTTGAATTCGGACTTGAGGCCCTCTAGTGTGCTGGTTGTAACACTATAAGCAAGTACAGTATACGGGAAATTTGGAGGAATGACCTGGAACTTCAGGAGGTCTTGGTAGGAAATCAATAGATTGTCTCCTATGTATGAGGATACAATGACCCTGATGGCAGTTCTGATACCATTAGAAGATATTTCAAAATCCGCCTGGCCACCATGACTCACTGAGCGCTGTTGGACATCCCTTACGTTGTAGTTTACATTATTCTTGTTGAGAGGTACCTGATATTTTATCGCGATGTGGGTGCCGATGAGAGACATTTGGGCACCCGAGTCAGGGACTGCTTTTATCCGAAATGCTCGCCCTCCATACAAGCCCTTTAGTCACATCCACATGGGTGGGATGGGCTTTGGAGGCTCGTCCAGATTGATGTTTTTGCCATCTATGTTTACCACTGACTGTGGCTGGACTGTGGGGAGTTCGGAAGCTCTGCATGCTCCTTGACCTTGGTCTATCCTTACCATCCTCGTCTGGACCTCTGGTTGGTATGTCAATGCCTTTGGTTCTGCGGTGACTTGGTTGGTGGATACTTTGTTCTGCAGCAACTTGGAGTAGCAGGCTTTTTCAGTGTGCCCTCTTCTGTTGCACGAAGTGCAGTTTATCTTCTGGCCCTTTGTTGGGCATTTATCTGTTTGGTGTCCTTCTCCACACCTGTAGCACTTTCCCTTCATGATGTTCTCTATTTCCTTCCGTCTTTGGGGGTCATCATTTGGGTTGGTGCGTTTGTTGCCTTGGGATTTCTGTCTGGCCCCCCCTGATTGGTGGACTGGGGCAGCATTCACTTTGACTGTGAATCCTTTCTCCGCGAAGGCTTTCCTTTCATAAGCCTCGCCTAGTTTCAAGATGTCCTCGAGTTTTGGTGCTTCGAGTTTTTGCAGCTCACCTCGTAGTTCATCTTCTTTGCACCCTACGATTCCCATAACGACTATGAGGTCCTCGGGGTTTGCGCTGGCTAGGTCGGCTTCGACTGCCATGTTCCGCAGTTTGTCGATGTATGCGGTAAACTGTTGTGTGCCTTGGCTCTGCATGAAGAAGTCTTTGCGGCGATTTGTAACAGGGAAGCGTCTGTTAAATTCTTCTTCTAGGATAGATATGCAGGACTTGATGTTGGCATTGCCCAACACCGGGAAGATTGGAGTGACGGGTTCCGAAAGTGCGAGTAATCTTTCTCCCAACTCTGCGTCGAGGCATTTGAGAAGGTAATGATGTTGACCTTCTAAGGATGCCTTGTCCATATACGACTCCTTATAGTAAACTTTGTAGTCCCTGAGGAACTTCCTGAATTCTATAGGAGTTGTGTCTTTAGTGAGTAGATCCGGGCAGAGCTCTTTCTTGATTTTGGGCTCTTTCGTGTTGGGAGCTGCGGCTGCTGCTGCTGGTTCTCGATTGAACTGCGTTAGTTTTTGTAGCACTTTAGCCATTTTATCTGATAGCTCACCATATTCTTTGGCTTGTGTCTCTACTCCTTTCATTGTCTTCTCATAGGAATCTGGGTTTGCGGCCATGAGTAGTTGAAGACCGACTTGGACGTCCCTGCATTTTCGGTCGAATTTCGCCCACTCGATGTTGAGGTAGTTTGCTGCCTCATGTGTGGGGTTAAGTCCGAGCATGGTTATCCGGCCTTCGACGGATTTCCTATA
>JALZUF010000178.1 GCA_023301785.1 Alphaproteobacteria bacterium
CGTTTGACTTCACCTTTACTTTCGGCCAAGCCGCATTGAATGAATAGATCAACAAAAGCCATCCCATTTTCAAGATCAGTTTTTGAAACATCAATCGAAGGAAGATCGTCACCGACACTGCCTTGTTCGAATACTTTTTGTGCTGTGCTTTCGGCTTCTTTTGCGGCGGTTTCGCCATGGCACATTTTTGTGGCTTCAAAGGCTAGAATTTTCTTGGCTTCGTTTATTTCTTGGCCTTCTAACGCGCTCAGGCGTCTAACCTCATCCATAGGCATCATGGTGAAACGTTTCAGCAAAGTCTCAACCATTGCGTCATCGCAATTACGCCAGTACTGGTAATAATCGTATGAGCTAAGCATATCAGAAGACAGCCATACAGCGCCGTTCAGGGTCTTACCCATTTTCTTACCATCTGGTGTGGTAAGAAGGGGGGCAGTTAAAACGAAGAGCTTCATCTGGTGCGCTTTGTGACCGAGATCAACACCGTTAATCATGTTGCCCCATTGATCAGAGCCGCCCATTTGTAAAATTACATCGTGGCGTCTGTTGAGTTCAACAAAGTCATAGCCTTGCATGACCATGTAATTAAATTCTAGAAGACTCAAAAAACTTTCGCGTTCAAGACGGGTTTTTACACTATCGAATGAAATCATGCGATTGACACTGAAATAACGACCGTAATCACGTAGGAATTCTAAGTAGCCTAGACCGCTGAGCCAGTCATTATTATTGACCATCATCGCATCAGTTTTATCGTCACCGTAATTCAAAAATTGTTTAAAACAGGTGTTTTGAATCTTATCAATATTGTTATTGATAGCGTCATCGGTCAGAAGTTTGCGTTGTTCATCTTTAAAAGAGGGATCGCCAATTTTGGATGTGCCGCCGCCCATTAAGGTGACAGGTTTGTGACCACATTCTTGAAACCATTTAAGCATCATGATCCCTGTTAGGTTTCCGATATGAAGGCTTTCTGCGGTGGCATCAAAACCGATATAGGCACTTTGTGGGCCTTCCATCAGTTTTGCATCAAGGGCATCAAAATCACTGCATTGGTGGATAAAGCCGCGCTCTTCAAGGATATTTAGGAAATCTGATTTGTAATTCATCGTAATATTCGTATAGTTGTTATCTTATATAAAAGGAATTTAAGCATGAATGATGGCAATGTCTACGATAGTTTTGGGTTAATGGCGGGAACGTCGATGGATGGCATTGATGTTGCGTGGGTGAAAACCGATGGTAAAGACTATACGGAGCTGATGGGTTTTATGACGGTGCCATACCAAGACGCCACGGTTGAAGCCATTCGCGCCGTATTTAACCGCCGCCATCGTGACGAAGAAACAGACTTGACGGAAAAGCTAGTGACGGATGATCATATCAATGCTGTTGAAGTGGCGATTAAAGAATTTGGCCATAGCGCTGATATTATTGGGTTTCATGGACAAACGATCTCGCATGATCCCGCGCAACGTTTCACATGGCAAATTGGCGATAGCCAGCGTTTGGCGAATAGCACGGGCATTCAGATCATTGGTGATATGCGTGTTGCTGATGTTCAGGCAGGCGGTCAGGGCGCACCGCTTTTACCTCTATGCCACCGCGCATTTGCGTCTGAATTTGAAAAGCCGATGGCGATTTTAAATTTAGGCGGTGTTGGGAATGTCACATGGTTGGGTGAAGAGCGACACGATATTGTTGCCTTTGATACAGGCCCTGCCAATGCGTTGATTAACGACCTTGTTAAAGAAAAGACAGGCGAAGAGTATGATAGTGACGGTAAATTAGCCGCCGCAGGCACGGTACATCAGGATATGGTTGATGATTGGCTGACGAATGAGTATTTTTCACGCCCTGTGCCAAAGTCATTGGATCGTAATGCATGGCCTGTTAAGCGTGCGTATGATTTATCATTAGAGGATGCAGTGGCGACGTTAACGGCGTTTACGGTGCAGTCAGTGGCCAAATCGTTTGAGTATCTTCCAGGTAAGCCAAAGACAGTCTATGTATGCGGTGGTGGTCGTCATAACAAATATATTATGGCCGAGTTGAGCAAGGCGTTATCTTGCCCTGTTGAATCGGTACGTAAGCTAGATTGGAATGGTGATGCGGTTGAAGCCAAGGGCTTCGCCTATTTGGCAGTACGCTCGTTGTTAGGGTTGTCAATTACGTTACCAACGACCACAGGCGCGCCAGAGCCAATGACAGGTGGTAATACTTATAACCCTTCGTCTGGTTCTGATACGGGTGCTTTGCGCCCTGCAATCACCAAATAGATATTGGCGGCGATAATAATAGCGCCCCCAATAAATAATCCTGAATTAATCGTTGCTTCGCCTGCCATCCAAAGCCATATCACGGCGAATACAGGCACAAGGTAGTACAATATATGTACTGTAGGTGTTTCGGCGTTTAAAAGGCTGAGGGAGTAAAAGACACTCCCTGTAAATAATACACCAAAGCCGATATAGAAGGCTGTCAAAAGGTTTGCGCCCGTAAAGCTAAATTCTTCTTTTAGAATGATAAAAAGTAAGAGCAAGATAACCATGCTAATAATACGGCTCAGGCTTTCGCTGATAATACAGGCGGCAATGTTGTTTTTAAGGTCTTGTAGTTGATAAGCGTATGAGCCTTTAGTGACGGCGACAACCGCGCTGAGGTAAGCTCCAGCAAAGGCTAAGATATATCCACCTAAGACCACTAAATCTGTTTCTGCGAATAAACTTGCACCGAAATCAAAGTTTAGTTTTTCATCAGAAAAAATAACGATAGCAATTCCAAAGAGCGCTATGATGCTGATGAGAAATTCTTTAAGGCTGACTTGCTTCCATTTTTTACGCATAAGCAAGGGGGTCGCGATCACCGCAATGATCGGCCATGATTCAAAAAGTAAAGACACACCGCCTTTGTGGGCAAGTGTCAGTGCAAAGATAAAGGCACCATGCGCCAATGCGCCAGTGACTCCACTTAAGAAGATTGTGATGTAGGCACTTTTGTCCAAAGATTTTTGAACCGTGATAGATTCTCTGATAAGGCCTTTATATTTTAGGTAAGCAAAACCAACGACGATACTACTTAGGCCAGCAAAGATATGAATAAGAAAAACCATTTCTAGGCCGCTCATGGTCGCCAAACCTATGGTGGCGGCCAGTGGGTAGAGGCTCCATGTGAGGACAGTAATGCTCATTGGCAAGAATACAGACATAAGGGAGGGCGCTTTCGACAGAATAATTGTTACAAAATGAGTTTACTTGAATATCAAGAGTTTTTAAAGTCATGCTTTATAGAGCCTGCAAAATAGAAAGATCCGCGATGCCACGCATTGTTACTGCCACAAAAGATACAATCCGCGATGCCGCCGCGTTGTTAAAAGCGGGCGAGATTGTGGTGTTGCCAACAGAGACTGTCTATGGCTTGGGCGCAGATGCACGTGACGATGATGCTGTATTAAAGATTTTTAGAGCTAAAAATAGGCCGAATTTCAATCCGTTGATTGTGCATGTATCCAATAAACAGCAAGCCGCCACCTATGTTGAAATGAATGAAGTTGCAAGTAGGTTGACTGATAAGTTTTGGCCTGGGCCGTTAACGTTGATATTGCCACTTAAAAATGGTGCGGGCATTAGTCAGCATGTCACGGCTGGGTTGAATACTTTGGCAGTGCGCGTTCCTGCCCATAAAATAATGCGCCAGCTTATGTTTGAGGCCGATATGCCGATTGCCGCGCCGAGTGCGAATAACTCAGGGGAGCCGAGTGCGACAACACCTGCCCATGCGGCCAAAAGCTTAGGAGAAGCGGCGCCATTTATTTTAGCGGCGGGAGCCTGTGATGTTGGATTGGAATCAACGATATTAGATTTAACTGGTGATATGCCAACTATACTAAGGCCAGGTGCCACTACGCTTGAGGATTTAGAGCCCTATCTTGAAAACGTGACGTATGATATTGCGCCGAAGGATAAAGAAAAAGTGAAATCGCCAGGTCAGTTATTGAAACATTACGCGCCAAGTATTCCTGTGCGCCTTAATGCGGTTGATGTTGAAGAAGGTGAAGCTTTGTTGGCGTTTGGATCAATCAAGTTCATGGGCATAAAAACAGGTGGTCATGCGAAAGATATGAATATTGATTCCTTTCGAAACTTAAGCGAAGAAGCGGATTTGGAGGCGGCGGCAAAGAATTTATTTATGATGTTGCGTGATCTAGATCAGCCTAATCATAAAGGTATTGCAGTGATGAATATTCCTGAGGCAGGCATCGGTATTGCGATTAATGAGCGTTTGGAACGTGCTTCTAAAAGCTAGTTATTTTAATACATTCAAAAGAACAGAACTTGGGCTTCTCATATTTTGATATAGGGAAGGCGGCATATCGCCGAAGCCGCTATTAATTGGCTGACTGAAGAAAGCATTTAATTGACGCTCAAGTTTGTAAACTGAATTCATAGAGTTCTGATGTGGCGCAGTCTGTTGCGCTAGAATTTCAATAGGCTGCTTTAATGAAAACGGAAGATGTTGATAGCCAGCAATACTACCTTTCTTGGAAGGTTTGTGCGCGAAGCTTTCTGGAGCAACGGGGCCATCGGTGAATTTCTTATCAAAGAAATCGTAAATTTGAGAGAAGCTACGGGCGTGACCTGTTTTTGAATCGTAGAAAACACCACGATTGGCGCGGGCTTCTTTAGGGAAGATATCCGCCGCGGCAGTATTTGGGTTTTCCTTTAATTGAGAAAGAAAAGCACTTGCGCCACCAGCGCCCATAAAGTGAGCAAAATAAAGCTCGGTATTGCCGATATCACCACCAACGGTTTTTTGGAGGTAAGATTTATTGTCACTGGCAAACTCTGCGGCCATAACGGAGGCGATCTCAGGGTCTTTACGCATATTAAGCAAGGCTTGCTTGGATTGGTTCGTATTGATGCCGTGCTTGGCACCATGACGATCCACCATATCCATCCATGTGCTTTCGATAAATTGGAAAAGGCCAGTGGCGGAGCTAGTTTTGGCTTTAACGGTCGGGTTAAAGTTGCTCTCGGCTGCCGCTTTTTCCATCAAATAGGAAAAACTTACCCCTGTTTTGGTCGCCGCGCTCTTAATTGCGCTGACCACTTGGCTAGGGGCGCGGTTGCTTAAGGCGGCTAAGGCGTTGTTTTCTAATGATTTAGTGGCGCTGTTCATAATATCTCGATAAATCTTTCGTTTTTATTCTTCTATATACATTACAAGTACCGTGCCAGTTTGAGGGTGCGCGTTCAGGGGTGACGTTGAATTCGAATGAAGGTATAATTTGATCGTTATAAATTTTCATTTTGAGGTTCTATTTTATGTCTGACTATCATCCACCGCTTGCCGATATGCGTTTCTTACTTAATTCTGTGATTGGCTTGGAAAAATTGCCAGAGCATCCAGATTTGGGCGCGTTGGACATTGATATGATTGATAGTGTTCTAACCCCTGCTGCAAAATTAGCATCAGAAGTTTTGGCGCCAATTAATTGGACGGGTGATGAGCAGGGCACAAAATTAAAAGATGGTGTTGTCACAACGGCGGAAGGTTTTAAAGAAGCTTACGCGCAATATCGTGATGGTGGATGGAATGCTGTACCGTTTGGCACAGAACATGGTGGTCAGGGTCTGCCGTGGTTGATAGCGTTTCCGTTACAAGAAATGTGGCAATCGGCAAATATGTCTTTTGGTCTTTGCCCGTTACTGAACCAAGGCGCAATCGAAGCGATTGAAGCGCACGGATCGGATGAGCAAAAAGAAAAATATTTAGAAAAATTAATCTCGGGTGAATGGACGGGTACAATGAATCTAACGGAGCCACAAGCGGGTTCTGATTTGTCAGCCGTAAGATCAAAGGCCGAACCACAAGATGATGGTAGTTATAAGATTTTTGGTCAGAAAATCTATATCACTTATGGTGAGCATGATATGGCGGAAAACATTATCCACCTTGTGTTGGCGCGCACACCTGATGCTCCGGAAGGCGTGAAGGGTATATCACTATTTATCGTGCCAAAGATTATGGATGATGGGTCACGCAATGATGTGATTTGTACAGGGATCGAACATAAGTTAGGTATTCATGCCTCGCCTACCTGTACGATGCAGTTTGGCGATGAAGGCGGTGCGATAGGATATTTGGTTGGCCAAGAAAATGAAGGCCTGAAATATATGTTCACGATGATGAATAATGCGCGCTTGTCGGTTGGTCTACAAGGTGTTGCGATTGCAGATCGTGCGTATCAACATGCACTGGCCTATGCGCAAGAACGTGAGCAAGGCACGGCGTTGACGGATAAATCTGTGCGTGTGCCGATTGCGAAACACGCCGATGTAAAACGTATGTTGATGTTGATGAAAGTGAATATTGAGGCGTTACGTGGGCTGACTTATGAAGCTGCGCTTAATTTAGATTTAGCGGGACAGGGCGATGAGGCAGCGCAAGCACGTGTTGATCTGCTGACACCGATTGTGAAGTCTTGTGGGACGGATATGGCGGTTGAAGTCACATCAATAGGTGTTCAAATTCATGGTGGAATGGGGTTTGTCGAAGAAACAGGGGCGGCACAACATTATCGTGATGCGCGTATCCTACCCATTTATGAAGGCACAAATGGTATTCAAGCAATGGACTTAATCTTCCGCAAAACATTACGTGATCAAGGGGCAGCGGCTCAAGATTTCTTGCGTGATATCGAAACCGTTTTGGGTGATTTAGATTCTGTGGCCAATCCACAAATATTAAAATTGCGCCATGCGCTGGATGAGGCTTTACAAAGCATGAACAATGCAACGGCATCTATTTTAAAAGAAGGTATGGCAGGTGCAGAAAATTGCGCGGCGTCAAGCGTTCCATATTTACGCGCATTTGGTTTGGTTGCAGGGGGTTATATCATGGCCAAATCTGCTATGGCTGCCAATAAAGATTTGGAATTTGGTCAGGGCGATGAAGGGTTTTTAAAAGATAAAATAAATTCTGCTGAGTTTTATGCGACACATATTTTACCGCACGCTAATGCGTTTGCTAAAACATCCATGGATGGCGCGCAGAGTGTTTTAAATAGCGATTTTTAGCTAGGTGTTTCTATTGGAGTGCATAAAGTCATCGAACTAGATTGTAAATTTTTTATATAATCTGTATCAAGTTTTGGATTTTTGCTAAATTCTTTTGCAACCATATTGCCCACACAAGAACAAAATTCACCATGCTCAGTAGGTGTAGAATAGGGGTGTGTCATAGGTGCTAAATCCATACATTGCCCGAAATTGCGGCCAGCAATCTTAGGGATATCGACGCAAACTTCTGCTTCACTATTATAAATGCCTTGTAAAATTTGTGATTGAGGCGTGATTAATTCCGCATCTCTTGCGTTTCGTAACATACCCGCAACGCATCCGCAGTCGAAATAAAACTGTTTAACAGAATTTCTGGAGCATTGTGTGTATACGTATTCTGCCTCAAGATCTTTTTCTTCTTCAGAAAACTCACCATCATCCATCATGAAATAAGTACTGTTTTTTAGTTGGGCATACGCACTGTCAGGAAGGATGAACAATCCACAAATAACAATAAATAATGATAATATTAAAATCCTTTTCATGTGCCATTATACCATATTGGCGGGTCAATACAAAAAAACCGCTATTGAAAGCGGCTTTTTGATAAAAATTATTATATTTAAATGGCTTAAGCGGCTTTTCCGCCTTTGATTTTCTTCCAGAGGCCTTGCACATCTAAAAGACTTTTCGCATCTTTTTTGATCGCAGAATCAGTCAATTTACGCTGTGGCGGTGTTTGAGATTTTTGTGCTGGTTGCGATTGTGCATTTTGGTTTTGGCCTTGCATTTTATTCATACGCTCGCTCATGGCGCGTTCACGCTCTGCACGGCGACGGCGCGCTGATTCTTCACGTGTTTTAAGCTCTGATTTATATTCTTCAGCTTGTTTTTGGCTGTACTGGCTGGTGATTAACACTTGCTGTGCTTGTTTTTGCCATTGATCACGTTGCGCTTTGACATCGTCTAGATTTGTTTCTGTGCTCTCTAATTGAGTTTCTAACGCTTTGATACGCATTTTCATACGTTCCATCTCAAGCATATCTGTTGCTTTTTTTAGTTCTGCTTCAACAGCAGCTTGCGAAGAAACAGCAGGGGCGGCATTCGATGTTGTGGCAGTTCCAGCCAAACCGTACACGCGTTCCAGTTCAGAAACATCAATGGTACGGCGGTTGTTGTTATCCATTTCATAGGATATTTTACCGCTGTTCATTGCGCGTTGAATTGTTGATTTTGACTTGCCTGTTAATTCGGCGGCACGTTGTGCTCCCACTTTTGCCATGGTTACTTTCCCCGTTCATCTATTTGAAGTTCCCCTACGTTATATAGGAGAACTTCAAAAAATTCAATTTTTATTTTACTTAACTACTTTATTTCTTCTCTTTAGCAAGCTTGTCATTCAACAAACGCGTCAGTTTTTGCCACTGTGCGCCTGAGAATAGATGTGCATAAAGGAAAGGTAGGTAGCCCTTTTTGCGCCAATCTAGGAAGACTTTCTCGTCCAGTTCGGCCAATTTCTTCTCATCGATAATGCGGAATCCTGCAAAGTTGATGCGTTTCCCATCACCGATATTAATTTCGGCTTGTCTTTCAACCAAAATACCAGATTTTGCAATTTCTTGACCAAAGGCAACAGTTTGTTGCGCGGCAGCGTGGTAAGACTTACAGAATTCTAAAGCATTTTGAGAAAGCTGTGTTGGTTTGCCTTCATCATCAAAGAAAGGCTGTTCCCCTTTAGATTCAACCAATTCTTTATTGAGGTCGATACAAAGTGAAAGTTGGTCATTTTCTGGCATCTCAGAGAAGATGAAAGGATAACGACGAATATAGGCAGGGATATAAGTATCTTCCAACCACTGGTCTTTATTGTCTAAATAAAGGTTCTCATTATCACGAAGGCCAACGATAGCAACAGGTGTTGCAGAATCATCAGGTGAGAAGCCAATAGGGTAGAAATGGCAGATTTGCGGCATTTCTATCATGTTGATTGGTACAGCATTCACTTCTTTAGTGAATTTAAGGCCAAAATTCTTTTTAAGTCCCAAATCTTTATGGGCTTTGCCGTCTAAGGGGATAGGCGCTTTATAGAATAAAGGCATCGGCGCATCAGATTTTACTTCTGCTTTACCGTTTGCTTTGTCTTTTGGTGCGTCTTTCTTGTTGTCTGGTTTTTTTTCCGGTTTTTTGGCCATGATTTATCTTAGCTTCCTATGTTTTGAATATTTTAAAAATAGCATGTAATTAAACCAAATATTACGGTTTTTAGCAATAAGCCATATAAGGGCAAATTAACGTTTATTCTGTCTTATGGATATAAAAAGCTTGTAATTTGGCTCGGAATTGGGTTTATATGTGACCCAGAATTAAATCACAAATGAATTGGAACAGATTATGCGTTTAACAATGGTAGGAACAGGCTACGTTGGCTTAGTGTCAGGAACATGCTTTGCTGAGTTTGGGATTGATGTCACATGTGTTGATAAAGACGCAAGCAAGATTGAAAAGCTGAATAACGGTGAAATTCCAATTTTTGAGCCTGGTCTTGATGATCTGGTTGCGAAACAAGTAAAGTCTGGACGTTTGAAGTTCACAACAGAGATTGCCGATAGTGTTAAACAAGCCGACGCTGTTTTTATCGCCGTTGGTACGCCGCCGCGCGCAGATAATGGTCATGCAGACCTGAAATATGTTCATGCCGCCGCGCAGGAAATCGCAGAATTAGCCGAAGGCTATACTGTTATTGTGACGAAATCGACTGTACCTGTCGGAACGGCGCGCGAAGTTGAAGCGATTGTTGCCAAACATAAGAAGGCTGATGCGATTATTGATGTTGCGTCAAACCCAGAATTTTTACGTGAAGGCGCAGCGATTAATGATTTTATGCGTCCTGATCGTGTTGTAATAGGTACAACAAGTGACCGTGCGATTGAAACTTTGAAAGAAGTGTATCGTCCGCTTTATATCAATGAAACACCAATGGTCATTACAACACCAGAAACATCTGAGATCATTAAGTATGCGGCGAACGCCTTCTTGGCGACGAAAATTACATTCATCAACGAGATCGCAAATCTTTGTGAAGCCTCTGGTGCAAATGTACAACACGTTGCAAAGGCTATCGGTTTAGATGGCCGTATTGGATCAAAGTTCTTACATGCCGGTCCTGGTTATGGCGGGTCATGTTTCCCTAAAGATACATTGGCTCTAACGCATACTGGTGATTTGCTAGGTGCGCCACAAACGATTGTGGAAGCCGTTGTTGAAGCCAATAAAAACCGTCAAAAACAAATGGCAGATCGCGTGATTGCGGCTTGTGGCGGTGATGTTAAGGGTATGAAAATTGGTATCCTTGGTGTTGCCTTTAAACCAAATACGGATGATGTGCGCGACGCACCAGCCTTAACGATCATCCCTGAATTACAAAAAGCGGGCGCAGAAATTTTTGCGCATGATCCAGAAGCGCGTGAAGAAGCTGACAAAGCTTTAAAAGACGTGAACTGGGTTGAAAATCCGTATGATGCCGCAGACAAAGCCGACGCTGTTGCTGTTGTGACAGAATGGAATGAATATCGCGGTCTTGATATGACGCGCATCGGTGAGATGATGACAGTGAAACGCCTGATTGATATGCGTAATATCTATAAGCCGCAAGTGATGCGTGAGCTAGGCTTCCATTATGTGTCTATTGGTCGTCCGGTTGTGACGGGTGAGAGCAAGGCGCAGTTGAAAGAAGTTTCTTAAGCTTATTATTTATACTTTCTTTTAGAATATGCTAAGTTATTGTTCGAAATAGATTATCATCTTAAGGACAATAATGCATCAGTATCTGGACGAATTAGAAGCACAATCAATTTACATTATCCGCGAAGCGTATGCGCGCGTTGATCCGATGGCGATGTTATGGTCTATCGGTAAGGATTCAACGGCAATGTTGTGGTTGGTACGTAAAGCATTCTTTGGCCGTGTTCCGTTCCCGCTTGTTTTGTTAGACACAGATCAAGAAATGGATGAGGTCTACGCATTTCGTGACAGGCTGACTAAGGAATGGGATTTGCCTGTTATCAATCATAAATGTCCACCAGAAGAAGACATGGATCAAACTTTGCCGCCAATGACGCGCTCAGCCATGCGTAAAACCGAAGGATTAAAGACACTTTTAACGGAACATAAGTTTAAAGGCATTGTGTGCGGTATTCGCCGTGATGAACAAGGTCTTCGTGCCAAGGAACGTGTGTTTAGTCCGCGCTCGTTAGAAGGCAGTTGGGATTTTAAAGACCAGCCAGCAGAATTTTGGGATCAATATAAAACCGAAGTGCCAGATGATTGTCACGTTCGTATTCACCCCATCCTCCATTGGACGGAAATTGATATCTGGCGTTATATGCAACGCGAGAATATCCCACTTTGTGATTTATACTTTGCCAAAGATGGTATGCGTTACAGATCATTGGGAGAGAAAAATCTAACCAAGCCTGTACCAAGTGAAGCTGACACGATTGAGAAAATTATCGAGGAACTTGAAACAACAAACAGGTCTGAGCGCGAAGGCCGCGGCATGGATAAGGAAACAGAAGATAGCTTTGAGAAGTTGAGAAGTCAGGGGTATATGTAATTTTGAGTGATATTAAAATAAGAAAGTTAACAGTAAAGGATGCAGCAATTTATCGTGATATTAGGCTTGAAATGGTTAAGGAAACGCCTGCAGCTTTTGGCGATACTTATGAGAGTGCCTCGCAGAGAAGCCTTGATGGCTATAAAGATAAATTTTTGACATCACCAATGTTCGGTGCGTTTAAAGACGATAAATTAATTGGTACTGCGGGCTATTTTATTCAACCAAGAGAAAAATGCCAGTATAAAGCTTATATGTGGAGTGTGTTCGTAAAGCCAGAATATAGACGGCAGAATATTAGCTATGACATGACACTTGCTGTTTTAGAAAGCTTGCCTGACGAGATTGAATTGATCCAATTAGATGTTTTAAAAGAAACGGTGTCAGCTTATAAAACATATATTAAAGCAGGTTTTGAAGATTGGGGCTTTGAAAAAAAAGCTGTAAAAATCAATGATAAATATTATGATCTAATTCATATGGTGAAGTTTTTAAGATGATTAAAGAAAATAAAAAATTAAACGCGCAAATGGGTGTTGTTATTGTGGGGCATGTTGATCATGGGAAATCCTCTTTGATTGGACGTTTACTTAATGATACGGACTCACTTCCTGCGGGTAAGAAAGAGGAGTTGGAATCTATTTGTGAAAAGCGTGGTGTGCCGTTTGAATGGTCATTCTTATTGGATGCTTTTCAGGCCGAGCGTGACCAAGCGATTACGATTGATACAACACAGATTTTCTTTTCAAGCGAACAACGTAACTACGTGATTATTGATGCGCCTGGGCATCGTGAATTTCTGAAGAACATGATCTCTGGTGCGGCGCAGGCTGATGCGGCTGTATTGGTTGTTGATGCCAGTGAGGGCGTGCGCGAGCAAACAAAACGTCACGCCTATATGTTGCACCTGTTGGGGATGCAACAAATTGCTGTCGTCATAAACAAGATGGATAAAGTGGATTATGATGCCAAAGTTTTTGAAAAGGTGTCTAAAGAATCTGCTGAGTATTTAAAGTCTATTGGTTTGACGGCGTCACACATTATTCCGATTAGTGCACACGCGGGTGATATGATGGCCACGCGCGGCGATGCGATGGATTGGTATAAGGGTAAAACATTAATTGAGGCATTGGATGCCTTTGGTATCTCTAGCCCACCAGTGGCGCTCCCACTGCGTTTCCCGATCCAAGATGTATATCGTTTTGATGAAGAGCGTATTTTAGTAGGGCGCATTGAAACAGGGACGATGAACAAAGGCGATGAGATTTTCTTCTCTCCGACAAATGAAAAAGCGGTTATTAAATCAATCAAGAATTGGCCTAATGATGAAAGCTTAATGAAGGCGTCTGCGGGACAGTCTGTTGGTATTACGCTGGATGACCGTATTTTTGTTGAACGCGGTCATTTAGGTAGCTCGGTTAAAAATCCACCGATGCTGTCCAATGTTTTCCGCGCGAATATATTTTGGCTTTCTGATAATCCATTGAAGGTGGGAAATTCTTATAAAGTGCGCTACGGCACAACCGAAGCCAGTGTGACGGTTCAATCGATTGATAATTTAATTGATACGCAAGATCTAGGTCAGAACAATGAAGCCGTCGAAGTGATGCGTAACTGTGTTGCCGAAGTGACGCTACGTGCGCGTGATATGCTGGCGATTGACTCACATGAAGATAACTTCAGGCTTGGCCGCGTTGTAGTTTATGAAGGGTATGATGTTGTGGGGGGCGGTCTTATTAATATGGATGGTTACGCCGATCAACGTCAAAGCGCGGAGCCGAAATCTAAGAACATTTATAAAGTGGCTCATGCCGTCACGCCAGAAATGCGCGCTGAACGCTTTGGGCATTTTGGTGGTATTTTTTGGTTTACGGGATTGTCAGGCTCAGGGAAATCAACGCTGGCGGTTGCCGTTGAACGAGAAATTTTTGCGCAAGGATTGAACACTTACGTTTTGGATGGCGATAATGTGCGTTATGGCTTGAACTCTGATCTGGGGTTCTCACCCGAAGATCGTGCCGAGAATATTCGCCGTATTGGTGAAGTTGCCGCGTTGCAGGCGAAATCAGGAACGATTGTGCTTTCGGCTTTTATCTCTCCTTATAATGCAGACCGTGACAAGGCGCGTGCCGCCGCGCCAAATATGTTCCATGAAATTTATATTAAAGCCGACTTAGCGACCTGTGAAGGGCGTGACCCGAAGGGCCTCTATAAGAAGGCGCGTGGCGGTGATATCAAGCAATTCACAGGTATCGATTCCCCGTATGAGGCACCGATGAACCCTGATTTGATTGCCGATACACAGACAAACGATATTGACACCTGTGTGAAGCAGATCGTTAATTACATAAAAGATAATGTGATGATGAATAAACACGGTGATAAAAATATGGGTGGTGAAGGCCGTGTTGTTTCGTTATAAAAGCCAATGAGCAAAATATTACTACCTGCAAACCGTAAAGCCCTGTGTAATCAAGTTCGCCGTATTGCGATTGAGGCAGGAAATTTAACTCTCGAATATTTCGATGATGCTGGCTATGAAGGCGCGGAAATTAAGGGTGACGGATCACCGTTAACCGAAGCTGACAAAAAAGCGCAAGAGCTTATTGATAAAGCCTTGAAAGCGATTGATCCAACGGTGTTGATCGTTGGCGAAGAAAATGCACAACCAGATGTAAAAAACGAAGAACGCTTTTGGTTGGTTGATCCTGTTGATGGCACAAAAGAATTTATATCGGGTAGTGGTGATTACACGATTAACATCGCCTTGATTGAAAATAATAAACCTGTGCTGGGTGTTGTTTATGCGCCTGTCCATGGTGAACTTTATGCATCACATGGTGAGGGTACAGCCATTCGTTGGATGGAAGATACGGATACTGAAAAAGAAATTTCAGTGCGCCCTATGCCGTATAAAGGCCTAACGGTTGTATCAAGTAAGTCACATGGCCGAGGTGAAAAGCTGGATAGGTTTTTAGAGAATTATAAAATTCGCAAACAAGTACAGCGTGGAAGCTCATTGAAAATGTGTGTGATTGCGGCAGGTAAAGCCGATATGTACCCTCGCTTTGGCTTGACCTGTGAGTGGGATACAGCGGCGGCGCATGCGATTTTAAATGATGCTGGCGGTATTATTACTGACCTTGACGGCAATGAATTACAATATGGCTTAGGCCTGAATGAGAAATTTTTAAACCCAGAATTCATCGCGCGTAGTCGCGAAATTTTACTACCAGAAGAAGAGGCAGCTTAAGCTATGGCATCAGGATCAAAAAAAGTTATTTATGCGGCGTTGGTTGGAAATGGACTTATTTCTATTACAAAATTTGTTGCGGCTACGATGACGGGAAGTTCGGCGATGATGTCCGAAGGAATACACTCGTTGGTGGATACAGGTAATCAAGTTTTGCTTTTGTATGGATTAAAGCGCGGCGCAAAGCCAGCGGATGATCAGTTTCCTTTTGGTCACGGTAAAGAAATTTATTTTTGGAGCTTTATCGTTGCGATTTTAATTTTTGCAATCGGAGCGGGGATATCAATTTATGAAGGTATTCATCACATTATTCACCCTGTAGAAATTTCTGATCCAACGATCAACTATATCGTGCT
>JALZUF010000179.1 GCA_023301785.1 Alphaproteobacteria bacterium
TTCATGCATCGGGCACTCTTCAGCCCAACAACCTCCACATTAATCAAAGCAATCGACAATGGCAACCTAGCCACATGGCCGATGCTAACAAGCGACAACATCAAGAAACACTTGAGCAAGTCAGAAGCCACGACACTAGGGCACCTGGATCAAACAAGAAAGAACATCCAGTCAACCAAGAGTGAAAAACAAGACAAAGACGACGATAAACCGATCGAACAAGAGCCTAAAACGGAACACGTGTATGCCGCGATCATCAATCCGCAAGAAACTACGGGAAAGATCTACACGGACCAAACAGGCCAATTTCCTACAGTATCCAGCAGGGGAAACAAGTACCTGATGGTACTATACGACTACGACAGCAACGCTATCCTAGCGGAGCCACTGAAGTCGCGGAAACAGCAGGAAATCCTACGCGCATACAAGGTACTAGTCAATTGTTTGGAAAAAAGAGGCCTACGTCCAAAACTACAAACATTGGACAACGAAGCCTCGCAATTACTTAAAGACGAGATGGACAGTCGAAGAATCAAATGGCAGCTAGTTCCGCCGGACATCCACAGGCGAAATGCAGCGGAAAGGGCCATACGTACATACAAAAATCACGTATTGGCCGGCCTAGCTAGCACGGACCCAAATTTCCCGCTCCATCTGTGGGACCGAATAATCAAACAAGCGACCACGACGCTTAACCTACTCCGCCAGTCAAGGATAAACCCACGACTTTCGGCCGAGGCACAACTGAACGGCCAGTTCGACTTCAATGCAACACCGATGGCCCCTCCAGGAACCAAGATAATAATCCACGAGAAACCGAACAAGCGCGGATCGTGGGCGCCACACGGCGCAAAAGGATGGTACCTCAGTCCAGCATCAAACCACTACCGGTCCTGGACGGTATACGTCACGAAAACAGCCTCCGAAAGAATTGGAGACACAGTGGAATTCTTTCCCCACCAAGGAAGAATGCCACGCCTATCATCCGCAGACACAGCAGTCAAGGCAGCGCTGGAACTTACAACAGCACTCCAGCACCCATCACCGGCAGCACCATTCGCACCCATCAATCAACAAACGATGAATGCATTGGAAACGTTGGCCAGTATTTTCAAAGACCAAGCGCAAAACAAGCGAAGCCAAGCTCCGAGGGTGGGGGCCGAATCAAAGAATCCAACCAACACGCACCCCTACCCAACAAGAGCAAAAGCGGCCACGGTGCAACACATGGTCATGGCCGCGCACCACAAACAAAAAACAAAAGAATAAGTAAATGCCGTCGTACATCCGGAAACTGGCAAGAAAATGGAGTACAGGCACCTAATAGCGGATCCGAATACAAAACAGATTTGGGAAACATCAGCCGCCAATGAATTCGGACGACTGATGGGAGGCTTAAAGCGAGGCATCCAAGGAACCAACACAATGCGGTTCATCACCTACGCAGAAATGCCGACCGATCGGAAGGCAACGTATGCACAATATGTGTGTGACCACCGCCCGAATAAAACAGAAAAACACCGCACACGAATAACAGTGGGCGGAGACAGGGTGGAATATCCAGGAGAAGTCGCAACAAAAACAGCCGATATGACCACCATCAAATGCCTACTGAACAGCGTCATATCCAAAGAAAAAGGACGCTTCATGACGGCGGACGTCAAGAACTTCTACCTCAACACGCCGATGGAGCGACCGGAGTACATGAAAATCCCCGAAAAGCTCATCCCCGACGAAATCAAGCAAGAATACGAAGTCGCAAAATACGCCCACAACGGTTTTGTGTATATTGAGATCAACAAGGGAATGTACGGTCTACCGCAAGCAGGATTACTTGCAAACAAACTCTTGGCAAAAAGATTGGACCCACACGGGTACCGACAAACTGAGCATACTCCGGGCTTATGGAAGCATGACAAAAAACCGATCCAATTCGCACTAGTTGTTGACGACTTCGGCATCGAATATGAGGACAAAAAACATGCGCAAGAACTCATCAAGATCCTCAACCACCACTACGAGGCCGTCACAGAAGATTGGAAAGGACAGCTTTTTTGTGGCATCACACTGAAATGGGACTACAACGCCAAAACCGTCGACCTCAGTATGCCGGGATACATCGAAAAAGTACTCCACAAATTTCGGCACCAACATCCGGCCCGACCCGTCAACCAACCGCACAAGCACAACATCCCACAATATGGAGCCAAGCAACAACTAACGGAACCCGACGACGAATCCCCGCGCCTCGACAAAGCCGGCATCACGGAGCTCCAACAGATCATCGGCTCCCTGTTATTCTACGCACGAGCGATCGATTCCACACTGATGGTGGCGCTCAGCGATCTCGCCTCCGCGCAAACCCAAGGCACGGAGGAAACCAAAAAGGCGGCGAGAAAATTGCTGGATTACTGCGCAACCCATCCAAATGCCAAAGTGCGGTATCACGCTTCCCAAATGGCGCTAAAAATTCACTCCGACGCGTCGTACCTATCGGCGCCCAAGGCGCGAAGCCGCGTAGGCGGCCACTTTTATTTGGGAAATTATGAGCACGAAGGCAATGAAATAATGCTGAACGGCCCGGTACTCACCGTAGCGGCCATACTCAAGAACGTAATGTCATCGGCGGCAGAGGCAGAGGTGGGCGGACTCTTTGTCAACGCACGTGAGGGCGAAGTCCTACGGACTACATTACGCGAAATGGGCCACACACAACAAGGCCCTACACCGATCGCGACCGACAACTGCACGGCTGTCGGAATAGTAACAGGTACGATAAAACAACAACGGACGAAAGCGATGGACATGCGCTTTTACTGGGTACGCGATAGATGCACCCAAAAACACTTCTACGTGTATTGGGCACCAGGTAAGATGAATTTGGCCGATTACCACACGAAGCATCATGCGGCAAAACACCACCA
>JALZUF010000180.1 GCA_023301785.1 Alphaproteobacteria bacterium
GCGCCAAAAACAGAAGAAGCTCCTGCTGAAGAAGCTGCTGCTGAAGATAAGGCAGAAGGATAAGCGACATGAAAATAGCTGTAAAAACAATTGAAAATAAAGCTGCTGGTGACGTTGATCTTAACGACAATGTTTTCGGTATCGAGCCTAACACAAACGCTGTTCACCAAATGGTTGTTTACCAACAAGACAAACGTCGCGGTGGTAATGCAAAAGCCAAAGAACGTCATGAAATTTCTGGGACTGGTAAAAAGCCACACGCTCAAAAAGGAACTGGCCGTGCGCGTGCGGGTGACTTGAAACGTAATATTGACCGTGGTGGTGGTGTTGTTCACGGACCTCGTGTTCGTTCATTTGAGACTAAACTTCCACGTCGCGTTAAAATGTTGGCGATGAAGTCTGTACTTTCTATGAAAGCAAAAGCAGGCAAGCTGATTATTTTGGATAAAGCGGAAGCAAAAGATCACAAGACAAAGTCTATGGCGGCAATGATCGCAAAGATGGGTATTGAATCTGCTGTTATCGTGGGTGGTAATGAAATCGATGCAAACTTTGCTCGTGCAACATCAAATATTCCACATATTGATGTGTTGCCAACGCAAGGCGCGAACGTTTATGACATTATGCGTCGTGATGTATTGGTTCTAACAAAAGATGCAGTCGAGAGTTTGACTGAGAGATTGAAGGATTAAGAAAATGGCTGCTGCTAAGAAAAAAGAAAAAGTTGAAATCGCAGAATGGATGTATGAAATCATTCGTAAGCCTGTGGTTACTGAAAAATCAACAAATGGCTCTGCGTTCGGTCAGGTTACTTTCAAAGTGCCTTTGGATGCGACAAAGCCACGTATTAAAGTTGCGATTGAAACTCTTTTTAAAGTGGATGTAAAAAATGTTAATACATCTATTCAAAAAGGGAAGACAAAACGTTTTAAAGGTATTAAAGCTTTCCGTGGCGATCAGAAAAAAGCGATCGTGACACTTAAAGAAGGTCAAACAATTGATGTAGGAACTAGTCTGTAATATAGACTGAGAAACTTAAGGTTAAGAAAATGGCATTAAAAAAATATAAACCACGTTCAGCAGGCTTGCGCTCACTTGTAACAGTGGATCGTTCAGCTCTTCATAAAGGTGCGCCTGAAAAGACGCTTCTTGAAGGAAAGAAAAAGAACGGCGGACGTAATAATACTGGTCGCATTACTTGTCGCCACAAAGGTGGTGGTCACAAGCAGAAGTACCGTGTTATTGACTGGAAACGTAATAAATTTGATATGGCAGCAACTGTGCTTCGTCTTGAGTATGATCCAAACCGTACAGCATTTATTGCTTTGGTTGAGTACACAGATGGCGAAAAAGCTTACATCTTGGCGCCTCAACGTTTGCAAGCAGGTGATAAAATCATCGCTGGCGCAAAAGTTGATATCAAGCCAGGTAATGCAATGCCACTTCAAGGTATGCCTGTTGGAACAATCATTTACAACATTGAGATGAAGCCTGGTAAAGGTGGTCAAATGTGTCGTGCAGCTGGTACTTATGCTCAGCTTGTCGGCCGTGACCAAGGATATGCGCAAGTTAAACTTGCTTCTGGTGAACTTCGTAAAGTTCGTCAGGAATGTATTGCTTCTGTTGGTGCGGTTTCAAATCCGGATCACATGAACACAAATATGGGTAAAGCTGGACGTAAACGTTGGATGGGTGTTCGCCCAACCGTTCGTGGTGTTGTGATGAACCCAGTTGATCACCCGCATGGTGGTGGTGAAGGCCGTACATCAGGTGGTCGTCATCCTGTATCATACTCAGGTGTGCCAACAAAAGGTTATAAAACAAGATCAAACAAATCGACGGATCAATATATTGTTCGTCGTCGTAAGAAGAAGTAAGGAATTAAGATATGACACGCAGTGTATGGAAAGGCCCTTTTATTGACCGTCACCTTTTGAAAAAGGTAGAGCAGGCAAAAGAAGGCAAAATTAAAGGCGTTATTAAAACATGGTCACGTCGTTCAACAATTTTACCGCAGATGATCGGTTTAACTTTTGGTGTTCATAACGGCAATAAGTTCATTCCTGTTCTTGTGACAGATAATATGATTGGCCATAAATTAGGTGAGTTTTCACCAACAAGAACATATAACGGCCACCAAGCTGATAAAAAAGCCAAAAAATAATAAGTAGAAATAATTTTTTTAATTTAGGACTAAGACAATGGGACAAACAGCTAACGAAAGACGCGTTAAAGATAACGAAGCCATGGCAATGGCTAAGCATCTGCGCACATCACCACAGAAGTTGAATCTGGTTTGCCAGACAATTCGTGGTAAAAGTGCTGGTAAAGCGTTGATTGATTTAGAATTTAACAACCGCCGTATTGCTGAAGATGTACGTAAAGTGCTTCTATCTGCGATTGCGAATGCTGAAAACAACCATAATCTGGATGTTGACCGCCTTTACGTATCAGAAGCGTTTGTTGGTAAATCTATTACAATGAAGCGTTTCCGTGCTCGTGCTCGTGGCCGTGCAGCAAGAATTTTGAAGCCTTTTAGTCGTTTAACTGTTATTGTGCGCGAGCGCGAAGACGAAGCGACAGCTAAGAAAGCGCCGAAAGCTAAGTCTGAAGCTAAAAAAGCGGCTCAAAAGACTGAAGCTAAGAAAGAATCAGAGACAAAAAAAGCACCGGCTAAGAAAGCTGACGCGAAGAAAACAACTGCTAAAAAAGCACCAGCTAAGAAAACTGATGCCGAAAAGAAAGATAAATAGGAGTATTTAAAGTATGGGTCAAAAAGTTAATCCAATAGGTATTCGCGTAGGTATTAATCGTACTTGGGATTCAAGATGGTTTGATGATCGTAATTACGCTGACAAGCTGATTCAAGATCTTGAGCTTCGTAAATACGTGCACGAGAAATTAAAAGCGGCTGGTATCAGTAAAGTTATTATTGAACGTGCGGCGAAAAACACACGTGTGACTGTATATACAGCGCGCCCAGGTGTTATTATTGGTAAAAAAGGCGCAGATATTGAAACGCTTCGTAAAGCTCTTTCAAAGCGTGCGGGTAATGATGTTGCGCTAAACATTGTTGAAATTCGTAAGCCTGATCTTGATGCTCAATTGGTTGCTGAAGGTGTATGCCAACAGCTAGAGCGTCGTGTTTCTTTCCGTCGTGCGATGAAACGTGCGGTACAAAATGCACTTCGTATGGGTTCACTTGGTATTCGTTTGAATGTTTCTGGTCGTTTAGGCGGTGCAGATATTGCGCGTACTGAATGGTATCGTGAGGGTCGTGTGCCTTTACACACATTACGTGCTGATATGGACTATGGATTTGCAGAAGCTTTGACAACATACGGTATTATTGGTGTTAAGTGTTGGTTGTATAAAGGTGATGTCATGGATCATGATCCAATGGCTCGCGATAAAAGAATGCAAGAAGCACAAGGTGGACCTAACCAAGGTGGTCAGGGTCACAGAAGAAGTTAATTGACATAACTTAAATAAAGTATTACATAATATAATTTAGAAAATAACGGTATATAACAATGTTACAACCAAAAAAGACAAAATTTAGAAAAGCCCATAAAGGTCGTATCCACGGGAACGCAAAAGGCGGAACAACATTGAACTTTGGTTCAATTGGTTTGAAAGCTATGGCTCCTGAACGTATTACTGCGCGCCAAATTGAAGCGGCACGTCGTGCGATCACACGTCACATTAGACGTCAGGGTAAAGTTTTTATCCGTATTTTCCCTGATATTCCGGTATCAAAGAAGCCTCTTGAAGTACGTCAAGGTAAAGGTAAGGGATCTGTTGAATATTGGGCAGCACGCGTTAAGCCTGGTCGTATCATGTTTGAATTGGATGGTGTTGATACTGGCTTGGCACGTGAAGCATTACAGTTGGCTTCTGAAAAATTGCCAATTAAAACAAAAATCGTAACACGTATTGGTGAATAATTTGATTGGCTGATAAGGCTAATTAGGAGAAGAAAAATGAAAAAAGAAGATTTAAAAGGCAAGTCTGCGGACGAATTGAAAAAGATGCTATTGGAAGCTCGTAAAGAGCAGTTCAATTTGCGTTTTCAACACTCTGGTGGACAAATGGAAAATACAGCGCAAATGCGCAAAGTTCGTCGCGATATTGCGAGAATTAAAACAATGATGAACGGCCAGAAAGCGGCCGCTTAATTAACAAGGACTTAGGAGAAAAATATGCCACGTCGCGTTTTAGAAGGCAAAGTAGTAAGTGATAAAATGGACAAGACAGTAACTGTTCTTGTTGAGCGTCGCTTTATGCACCCTAAATATAAGAAATACATCAAACGTTCTGCAAAATATGCGGCGCATGATGAAAACAACACAGTAAAAGAAGGTGAGATTATTCAAATTATTGAATGTGCTCCGATTTCTAAGCGTAAGACTTGGACTGTTGTTAAAGATGGCGCTGCGGCACCTACAAAAGCAGAAAAAGTAGCAGCGAAAAAAGCGGCCCCTAAAAAAGCAGTAGCTCCTAAAGCTGAAGCTAAAAAGGCACCTGCTAAAAAGCCAGCAGCTAAGAAAACTGCAGCGAAAAAAACGACTAAGAAAACTGATAAATAAGAATTTAACAAAGTAACAAAAAAAAGAAGTAGAGAATTGTCATGATCCAGATGCAATCAAACATGGAAGTAGCAGATAACTCAGGCGCACGTCGCGTTGAGTGTATCAAAGTGCTAGGAGGCTCACACCGTCGTACCGCCAATATTGGTGACGTGGTTGTTGTGTCTGTTAAAGAAGCTATTCCACGCGGACGCGTTAAAAAAGGTGCGGTTCACAAAGCTGTGATTGTACGTTCTAGACACGGTCTGCAGCGCCAAAATGGCGAAAAAATCCGTTTTGATACAAACGCTTGCGTTTTGATCAATAACAGCAGCGAGCCTGTTGGTACACGTATCTTTGGCCCAGTAACACGTGAGTTACGTGGTAAGGGTTACATGAAAATTATTTCTCTAGCTGGCGAGGTTCTATAGCTATGACACAGACTAAAATGAAAATTAAAAAAGATGATGAAGTCATCGTTAATGCTGGTAAAGACAAAGGCAAAAAAGGAAAAGTTTTAAAAACTCTTCCTGAAAAATCACGCCTTATTGTTGAAGGTGTAAATGTTTCTAAGAAACACCAAAAGCCTACTCAATTTGCTGCCGGTGGTATTCAAGAAAAAGAAATGTCAATTCACATCTCTAATGTGTCTTTGATAGATCCTAAAGAAGATAAACCAACACGTGTTGGTTATAAAACAACAAAAGACGGTAACAAAGTACGCTTTGCGAAACGTTCTGGCGAAACAATAGACTCATAAGGAATTAGATCATGAGTAAAGAAAATAAAAATGTAGCGAAAGCGAAGACACGTTTACAAAATCGTTATGAAACAACGATCCGTAAAGAGTTGCAGGAAAAGTTTGGTTTCAAAAATGAAATGCAAACACCTAAGCTTGATAAAATTGTTATCAGCATGAGTCCAGGCCGTGATGCTGTTGTTGATCGTAAAGCGGTTGAATCAGTTGCTTCTGACTTGGCTCTTATTGCGGGTCAAAAGCCAGTGATTACAAAAGCTAAAACATCGAACGCGTCTTTCAAAGTACGTGAAGGTATGGATATTGGCTGTAAAGTGACACTACGTGGCGCGCAAATGTACGAATTCTTGGATCGTTTGGTAACAATCGCTCTTCCACGTGTTCGTGACTTCCGCGGTATTAACGGCAAGAGCTTTGATGGTCGTGGTAACTATGCCATGGGTATTACAGAACACATTATTTTCCCTGAAATTGAATACGATAAAGTGGACAAAATTCGCGGAATGGATATCAACATTTGTACAACAGCGTCAAATGATGATGAAGCAAAAGAATTACTTAAAGGCTTTGATATGCCTTTTAAGAATTAAGATAAATAAAAAGGAAGCTATAAACAAATGGCAAAAGTTAGTGCAGTACAAAGAGATTTAAAACGTCGTCGTTTAGAGAAAAAGTTTGCAAACAAACGTGCAGCTTTGAAAGCTACGATCATGGATAAAAGTAAAGGTGTTGAAGAACGCTTTGCGGCTTCTATGGAATTGGCAGAGTTACCGAAAAACTCTAACAAAAATCGTCAAGTTAATCGTTGTGCGCTGACAGGTCGTCCGCATGCTGTTTATCGTAAATTTAGACTATCGCGTATTGCGGTTCGTCAATTGGCCTCACGTGGTGAGTTGCCAGGTGTAACAAAAGCAAGCTGGTAAGAAGCTTCATAAAAGAATTAGAAAGTTTAGAAGAGGATATTAAATTATGTCTATGAGTGATCCTTTAGGAGATATGTTAACAAGAATCCGTAATGGACAACGTGCCAAATTGGCTGTTGTAAATTGCCCGGCTTCTGGCGTGCGTATTTCTGTTTGTAATGTACTACAAGAAGAAGGCTACATCCGTAGCTTTAACGTTGTAGAACAGGACAACAACAAAAAAGAAATTCAAATTGAACTAAAATATGATGAAGGTCAGCCTGTTATCCGTGAATTAAAGCGTATTTCTAAGCCGGGTTGTCGTATGTATTCAAAGATTAATGATCTACAGCCATTCCACAATGGATTGGGTATTAAGATCATCTCAACACCACGCGGTGTGATGCCAGACTATAAGGCACGTACTGAAAACGTTGGTGGCGAAGTTCTTTGCCAAGTTTACTAAGAATAATTAATTAACCAATCTGAAAAGCGTCATAGGTTACGCACTTAAGATTAAAGGAAAAAATAAAATGTCACGTATCGGTAAAAAACCAGTTGAAATTCTTGAAGGCGTTACTGTTGAAGTAAACGGTCAAGATGTTAAAGCTAAAGGTGCTAAAGGTGAGCTTAGCTTACGTGTGCACGATGATGTTTCTGTTAAGCTAGAAGATAATGTTGTTGTTTTTGCACCACGTTCTACTTCTTTGGCAGCAAAGAAACTTTACCCAACAATGCGTACTTTGGTACACAACATTGTTGTTGGTGTTAAAGAGGGCTTTGAGAAGAAACTTGAAATTCAAGGGGTTGGTTTCCGTGCGCAAATGCAAGGAACAACGATTGTTATGCAACTTGGTTTTTCTCACGAAGTTCGCTATGACATCCCTAAGGAAGTAACGGTTGCTATCGAAGAGCAAACAAAAATTACTGTAACTGGTATTGATAAGCAACTTGTTGGTCAAGTTGCTGCTAAAATCCGCGGTTTCAAGCCACCTGAGCCATATAAAGGTAAAGGTATCCGTTATGCTGGCGAATACGTCATGCGTAAAGAAGGTAAGAAGAAATAATTTATAGGAATAAAGGTTAAGACTATGACTTTAAAAAGAAAAACACCGGCTCAACGTCGTAAATTAGGTAACCGCGCAAAATTGCGTCGCGTTAACCTTGAACAGAACCCAAACCGTGCTATTCGCCCGCGTTTGTCAGTTCACCGTACGAACAAGCAAATCTATGTTCAGGTTATTGACGATGTTAAAGGTGTAACATTGGCTTCTGCTTCTTCAATGAAGATGAAAGCTGGTCACAGCGTTGATGCTGCAAAAGCGGTTGGCGAAGCTGTTGCAAAAGCAGCAACAAAAGCTGGTGTGAAGAAAGTTCAATTTGACCGTGGCGCATTTTTGTACCACGGACGTATTAAAGCCTTAGCTGATGGCGCCCGTGACGGCGGTCTTGAGTTTTAAGCATAAAAAAGATTTTAATTAGGAGCATATAAGAATGGTAAACCCAGAACAAAAAATGGAAAGATCACAAGAACGTGAAGAACCAGAATTTCACGAAAAACTTGTAGCCGTTAACCGCGTTACTAAAGTTAACAAAGGTGGTCGTACATTTAGTTTTGCTGCATTGATGGTTATTGGTGATGGTAAAGGCCGTGTAGGTTCTGGTCATGCCAAAGCGAAAGAGGTTCCTGAAGCTATTCGTAAAGCAACTGAACAAGCAAAACGTAAAATGATCCGTGTACCTTTACGTGAAGGCCGCACAATTCACCACGATATCTCTGCCGCATCAGGTGGTGGTAAAGTGATCTTGCGTTCAGCTCCTGGTGGTACTGGTGTTATTGCCGGTGGTCCGATGCGTGCTGTGTTCGATTGTCTTGGTGTTCAAGATGTTGTAGCGAAAGCTGTTGGATCTTCAAACCCATACAACATGGTTGGCGCAACTTTGGCGGCTCTTCAGAAAATGGAAAGCCCGCGTCAAATTGCTGCACGTCGTGGTAAAAAAGTGAGTGACATTATTGCTGCTCGTGAAACGGCGCATGGTCAATCTGCTTCTGATGTTAAAGTTGAAGACGACGCATAATCATTAGAGCATAAGAATTTAACGCTATAATTTAGGAATTAGAAAAATGGCTGAAGAAAAAAAGAAAGCACCTGCTAAAAAAGCAGCAGTTAAAAAAACAGCGGCTAAAAAAGCTTCTGGTGAAACTGTTACTGTGACTCAAACGGGTTCTCCAATTGGTCGTAAACCATACCAACGTAATACTTTGATTGGTCTTGGTTTGAACAAGATTGGTCGTACGAAAACATTGGAAGATACTCCAAGTGTTCGTGGCATGATCCGTAAAGTGGCTCACTTGATTAAAGTCGAAGACGCAGCATAATTTAAGCGCCAAGGCGTGAAAGAATTTATTTTAAAGGTAAAAGATGATGAAATTAAATGATTTAAAACCAAATGACGGTGCGACTAAAAACGCGAAACGCGTGGGTCGTGGTATCGGTTCAGGTAAAGGTAAAACTTGTGGCGTTGGTCAAAAAGGTCAAAAAGGCCGTTCAGGTGTTGCTATCAACGGGTATGAAGGCGGTCAAATGCCATTGTACAAACGTTTGCCTAAGCGTGGTTTCAAAAACCTCTTCCGCAAACAGTATGCAACTGTTTCATTAGCACGTCTTCAGGCTGCTATCGATGCTAAGCAAATTGATGCGAGTAAAGAAATCAATCAAGACGCTCTTGTAGCTGCAAAAATCTTGAAGAAAACAAAAGATGGCGTTCGTGTTTTGGCTTCTGGTGCGATTAAATCAAAAGTTAACTTGAGAGTAGCAGGCGCAACAGCGAATGCGATCAAGGCTGTTGAAAAAGCAGGCGGTAAAGTTGATGTGATTGCTCTTGTTGAACACCCTGCACGTAAGGTGAAGTTGAACAAAGAATCTGAATCAACTAAGAAATCTGCAGCAAATAGAGCGAAGAAAAAGAAATAAAATAATTTTTCTTTTTACCAAATTCAAAAGGGGGCTTCTTAAAGCTCTCTTTTTTTGTCTTAAAATCATTAAATTTTGTTATACTTGTGGCATTACCACTATCAAAAAGTGACCACAGATTTTTGAAGCTTATGAAAAAAGGGCGGAGGAAATAATCCCCCACCCCCAAAATACGGTTCAAACAAACTAAAGAAATGCATATTTCTATGCTGTTTCAACATTTTACATGATTTTAAATTAAGCTTTCAAGGCCTCTGGATTAGATATTTCCAACGTGCGTGTTGGGAATGGAATGGATATTCCATCTTTATCTAG
>JALZUF010000181.1 GCA_023301785.1 Alphaproteobacteria bacterium
GCCAGAAGAAGAAGAGTATCTTGCACAAGATGGGGCTGGCTTTTAAACTACATTGTTAGTTTTCATTTTCTAAGCTGGAGATTCCAATAACACCAACATTAATCCTTTTGAATATCATTGCTGGTGTCTGCCTTCTTTTATGGGGGGTGGGGCTTGTTCGCTTGGGTGTGACTCACGGATTCGGGGCTGAGCTTCGCCGTGGATTAGCCGCGAGTACCAAGAGCCGTTTTATGGCTTTTATATCTGGTATGGGAATTACGTCGTTGTTGCAAAGCTCAACTGCGACGGTTTTAATTGTGGCGGCCTTCGCGGGGCAGGGCATGATCAATTCTGCGACGGGACTGGCGATGGTGCTGGGGGCTGATGTTGGAACAACACTGGTTGCTCAGCTTTTCTCACTCGACCTAACATTTCTGATCCCTTTATTCATGATCGTTGGCTATGTTTCGTTTACGAAGAAATCAGGTCGTTTTAAAAACTTTGGACGTATTTTTATTGGTCTAGGCTTAATGCTTTTTGCTTTGATGTGGATCAAAGAGTCATCCATGCCATTAAAAGAATCTGAATTGTTGCCTGTTATTTTAGAAGCGTTGAACTCAGATAAAATTTTTGCAATTCTTATTGCGCTCATAATGACGTGGTTGGCGCATTCCTCCTTGGCGATAATATTGTTGCTGATGTCTTTTGTTTCAAGTGGTATTTTACCATTAGAGCTTGGTGTCTATATGGTGCTTGGCGCGAACTTGGGTGGAACAATCCCGCCGATTTTAGCAACATTGAAAGATCATCCAGAGGCATTACGTGTGCCCGTTGGCAACTTGCTTATCCGACTGGTTGGTGTGGTGGCGGTGTTTTATTTTGTGCCTTACATCAAGCCACATTTAGATATGCTAGGCGGTGATGAAACGCGCAAGATTGTTAATTTTCATACGCTATTTAACGTAAGCTTGGCGCTTATCTTCCTACCATTTACAGGGATCATTAGTAAAATTTGCACCAAAATTATCCCTGATCGTGTTGAGCAAGATGATCCTAAACATTCCCGATATTTAGATTACAAAGATATTTCAACGCCTTCTGTCGCTTTGGCGGCGGCAACACGTGAGACACTGCGGATGGCGGACATGGTGCAACGGATGTTAGAAGATACGATTACGGTTTTCAAAACGAATGACCGTATGTTGCTTGAGAAGGTGCGTGAAGAAGACGATGTGATTGATAATCTTTATGAGCAAATTAAAGGCTACATGGCGAGGCTGTCGCAAGAGTCTATGGATGAAAAAGAGGCGCAGCGTTATGTGCAGGTCTTGACGTTTTCTACCAATCTTGAGCATGCTGGCGATGTTATCGATAAAAATCTAATGCCGCTTGCTTTGAAAAAAATTAAACGCCAAATTGATTTTTCCGACGAAGGTATGAAAGAGATTAATCACATACACGACCTTGTGATGGAGAGTGTACAATTGGCGCAATCTATCTTTGTTTCAAGTGATATTGAAATGGCGAAGAAGTTGTTACAGGATAAGCAAGATATCCGTGAAGCCGAATTAACGGGGATGTCGACACATATTGAACGCCTTGGTGATGGTGTACCAGAAACCATCGCAACCAGCAGTTTGCATGTTGATATTATTCGCGATTATCGCCGTATCAATAGTTATATGTGTACCGTTGCTTATCCATTATTAGATGAAAAAACGCATTTTCAACATAACCAAAAGAAAGTCTAAGCCATGTCGTTTGAAGCCATTTTAGAAAAGAATGATATTGAAATTAAAGATGAAGGAGACATTGCGGTTTGCACGCCGATCGATGGATCACTTTTATCTTATGTTGATACGGACAGTGTTGCAGATGTTGATACAGCGATTGGTAATGCGGTTGAAGCATTTGATAAATGGCGCACAACGCCAGCGCCATTGCGTGGCGAGTTGATCCGCCTTTTGGGCGAAGAGCTGCGCGCAGCGAAAGATGATTTAGGGGCGCTTGTTACCCTTGAATGTGGAAAGATTGTATCTGAGGGTTTGGGCGAAGTTCAGGAGATGATTGATATTTGTGACTTTGCCGTTGGCCAATCGCGTCAGCTTTATGGTTTAACGATAGCGTCGGAACGCCCTGGGCATCATATGCGTGAAACCTATCAACCTTTAGGTCCTGTTGGCGTTATCAGTGCATTTAACTTTCCTGTGGCGGTATGGTCATGGAATGCGGCGTTGGCATTGATCTGTGGTGACCCTGTTATTTGGAAGCCATCGGAGAAAACCCCCTTAACAGCGCTGGCTTGTGAGAAGATTTTTGCCAAAGCATTAGCAAGATTTAAAGAAGCAGGAAACGACTGTCCTGATCACTTGCTACAAGTTTTGATTGGTGAGGCCGATATTGGTCAGGCGATCGTTGATGATCCACGTGTGCCACTTATCAGCGCAACGGGATCAACTCGTATGGGGCAGATTGTTGGTGAAACTGTCGCCAAGCGAATGGGTAAGTCCTTACTTGAGCTAGGGGGGAACAATGCGATGATTGTATCGCCTTCTGCGGATTTAGAATTAGCAAAACGTGCGATTGTTTTTAGTGCTGTCGGGACGGCAGGGCAAAGATGTACGACGTTGCGTCGTTTAATCGTGCACGAATCTATTAAAAATGACTTAATGCCAGCGCTTAAAAAAGCGTATGAGACTCTAACGATTGGTAATCCATTGGATAAAGATACGTTGATTGGCCCGTTGATTGATGAAGAGTCTGCTGAAAATATGCGCCAAGCATTAGAAAATGCAGAAAATGAAGGTGGTACATTAATAACGGGTGGCGAATTTTCGAATTTTGAGGATGGTTTTTACGTCAAGCCTGCGTTGATTGAGATGCCAGAACAAAGCGCAGTTGTCTGCCATGAGACTTTTGCACCTATCCTTTATGTTGTGACGTATAAGGACTTAGATGAGGCGATTGCGTTGAATAATGACGTGCCACAGGGCTTGTCATCGTGCATTTTTACAACAGATGTCCGTGAAGCCGAAACATTCCTCTCTGCGGCGGGAAGTGACTGTGGTATTGCCAATGTGAATATTGGCCCTAGTGGCGCCGAAATTGGGGGTGCATTTGGCGGCGAAAAAGAGACAGGCGGTGGCCGTGAAAGTGGCTCTGATGCTTGGAAAACTTATATGCGCCGTCAAACACAGACCGTCAATTATTCCAAGGAATTACCACTGGCGCAGGGTGTAAAGTTCGACGTTTAGCGTCAAATTTATACCGCTTTTTAGGAAATATTATTTCCTTTTTTTCGAAATGATTGATTCAGACCTCTGATTCGAGTTACAATTATTTATTAACCATAATAACGTAAACTTAAAATAAGGAGACTGCCTATGTCGTTAAATCATGCTGTTGTAAATCATTCAAGTTCTGCGCGAGTTCAAGCGTTGAAAGCAAAGCATAAGAATTTATCAAAACAGATCGAAAGTGAGCAAAGTAGGCCCTTTATTAGTGATCAGATGTTGGTGGAGTTGAAACGGGAGAAACTAAAACTAAAAGAAGCTATCGAAGGTATTCGAGAAGATTCATAAAAAAATATAGTTAAATAAAAGCAGCGTAGTTGATGACTGACTACGCTGCTTTTTTTATTCTAAAAGGGCGGTGATTATTCGCCGCTTGATTTTGTTCCAGAAGATAGGAAGTTTGAGAAATCAAATCCGCTAGCATCTTTTGTGCTTTCTGCTTCATCTGACTCTGTTGATGCATTATCTTCTTCAAGTTTCTTAAGACGCTCCGCTCTCATTGCTTCAGGATCTTTCCCTTGTGCGCGTAGGCCTTTATCAGATGCTAATTCTAGTTCTTGGTATGAACATAAGCCTAGCTCTGCTGGGCTTCTCGGGCGAATTGTTGAGATATTTGCGTGTGTTCTGTCACGAACGGCATTAATTGTCGGCTTTGTTGTTCCAACAAGTTTACCAATTTGTGCGTCGCTGATTTCTGGGTGGTTCTTTAAGATCCATGAAATAGCGTCTGGCTTGTCGCCACGCTTGGAAACTGGTGTGTAACGCGGACCTTTGGCACGTGTTTTAACCGTTGGAAGATCTGTACGAGAAAGCTTCATGATATAGCTTTCATCTGCAATGGCTTTATCTAGCTCTTCTTGTGTTGTTTCACCACTCTTCACTGGGTCACGCCCAACAATACCATAACCAACATCTTCATCAGCCAATGCTTGTACTTCCACTTTGTGAAGGCCAGTAAATTCTGCG
Organism: Alphaproteobacteria bacterium; assembly: GCA_023301785.1. GTDB lineage: Bacteria > Pseudomonadota > Alphaproteobacteria > Micavibrionales > Micavibrionaceae. Next base: position 4,239 of record JALZUF010000181.1, read on the forward strand.
GCTTGTTCGAATGTTAGTGTTGTGTTGTCAATTAACCAGATTGCCGTTGCTTTTGGCATTAATAGAGTAGGGGCATCACTTGCTTTTGCCATTTTCTTATCCTTTGTTTGTCTAACTTGTTTATCTCATGGGCAAAACCATACGGCTTTGCTGTGGTGACCCATTCCCATGGGGTCAACCTTGTTTAGATTATTTAAATATCTAAGGGAATAAAGGGAATATAAATTGAAACTGCTGTAAATGCAATCTTTTCGTGAGAGTATTTTTTAGGTATTCTAAGTGGTTCAATAATAAGGATATAAACGATGTTTGATGATGAAGATGCGCGTAAGAAGCCAAAGAGTGTAAAGGATTTAGAGCCATTGTCTTTAGATGAACTAACGCAATATATTGAAGATTTAGAAGAAGAAATCGTGAGAACGAAAGCCGAGATTGAACGTAAAAAAGCGCATATGGAAGCGGCCTCTTCGGTGTTTAAATAAGCAATCAGATTTCTTATTTAGATTTCTTGCGCATCGAATAACAAAAAGGTAGACTGTGATTTCAATCAAGTAAGGGACGAGCAAGATGGATGAAGACGTAAAAACAAGACTAGAAAATACATCAAAGATTTGTATTGAAAGTTATGAAGCGTGGGATGCTAAAAAAGAAGCGGAAACACGTGAAAATTTACAAGAAGCACTTCACGAATTAAGAAAAGTTGCCTCACGTGTTGAGATTGAAATCACAAAAAGTGAGCGTCAAGCTAGTTCTGGGAAACCTATTCCAATTCCTTCGCACCGTTCAAATTCAAAGTCTAAAGATGCGGTTGAATCTATATTGCCTGATCAAGGTAATACAGAAGAAAAATCTGGCAGTAAAAAAGATGGTGGCGCACGTCGTTCAAGAACACGCCGTCCTGCACCGCGCAGAAAAGATAACTAAGCAAAGGTAGCTAAGGCATAATCGCTAATTAAAATTTATCTTTTTGATCTCGTAAACGTTTAAGGTCTTGAGCTGTTTCAGCCATAAAGAATAAGTTAATCTGTTTTTCAATAGCGATAGTTGTTGGGATAGTTGGTGTATCTTCTTTACGCAGTGCTTTTATTTCTTGATATCGTTTTAGTATAGAGTTACTTTCTGGGGCAACGTGGTTGCAGAACTTTGCATTGCTAAGAGAGTATTCGTGGCCGCAATAGACTGTTGTATCATCGGGAAGTTCTCGCAAACGCTCAAAAGATAAGAATAAATCATTCGCATCGCCTTCAAATAAACGGCCGCAGCCCATATGAAATAATGTATCGGCAGAGAATAAGATTTTTGATTGTGCGAAGTGAAAACAAATATGCCCCATCGTATGTCCTGGTGTTTCAATCACAGTGCATAGCTCATCACCAAATTCAAAATTGTCACCGTGCTTTAATGTTTTTGTAATACTCTCAATTTTATTTTTCTCTTTTTTGGGAGCGTATAAATCACATGCATATTTATTTATAAGCGCGGAAGCACCATCTGTATGATCCCAATGGTGATGTGTGATGAAGATATAATCAAGAGTAAGATTTTTTTGTTCTAGTGTGTCGATAATAGGAGTGGCATCTCCGGGATCAATAACGGCGATTTTATCACCAGATTGAATTATGTACGTATAGTTGTCTTCTAAGATAGGAAGCATAGTAACATTTAACATGGCAGTTTTCCTTCATCTGTTTTTAAGGCATCAGATAATCTGTTTTTAGCGCTACCGGGTCTTAATGGTTTTTGCTGACTTTCGTGAGGTTTCCAGCCTAAGATAAAAATCACTTCAAAGGTGGCATGAATGCGGCCATCACTTTCAGTAAAATTATCCTGATAATGTTGCCCCGCAAGTTGAAAGAATGTACGCGAGGTGAAGCTCTTATTTCTATCAATAATAACGTTCCCTTCGCCCATCATACGTACATCGTGCATCAGCTTAAAGATATTATCGTAAGTGACAGTTACTTTTTCTGAATCAATGACAGGTAAATTAAAGTTCGCGCGCTGCATAAGCGCACCCATTTGCGGCATATCTGCGAAGGGAAATACGCGGGGGCTAAGGCCATTGCTAAGTTGCATTTCTACGCGCTGAAATGTTTGACGAAGCTCGTGCAACGTTTCGCCACCAAGAAGTGCGGCAACAAATAAGCCATCAGGTTTAAGCGTATTTTGAATTTGTGAAAGTGTACCCGGTAGATCATTGTTTGAGTGAAGGTTTAAAGGGCTGAGGACTAAATCAAAGCTATTGCTTTTGAAGGGAAGAATTTCTTCATCGGCAATAATGTTGGAATTTAATTGACTGGCTGTATCCGTCGTGAAGAGTTTTTGAATTTTAAACTCAGAAAGGTTTTCAATCTTTGTACGATTGCCAATTTGTAAGGCAAGGGGATAGTCTCTCTTTATTGGTTCCAAACGTTCTTGAATTTGTTTCAACGCCCAGTCAAAAAGAAAATTATGTTGGTCTATAGTTTCCGCCGCACGATTTCGCTTTCGTTGGATAGACTTTTTATCAAATACAAGAATATCTTTAGTCATATTTTATTTCTTGTTCGGACGACGGTGTTTCATTTGCGTTTGATATCTTATCTGTTTTTAAGGAGACAAAGCCTGTTTTTCGATCAATGTGTTTCTCGCTGAATGACACGTTGTTACTCAGGTCACTGTCTAATCCGAGTAAAGATTGGTGTGCCATGGCGGTAATTTTAATGAAACTGTCGTGGTTGTCTAAGTACATTAAACGGTGCAAATCATAAATTGGTGCAAAAGACGTAACGCCTTGTGATCTTCCATTCGCTAGTAATTTAGTCGTACCTGCGGTACTAACGGCAAAAGGGAATATGCGTTGTGGTGTAACACCAACATGAGAAAAATAGCTTTCGCCCATACGCGCAACGTTTTCTAGCTCAACTTCAAATGTTTCAGCGATAAATCTTCGCGCCATATCAAAATTAGTTATATCTGTGGGAAGCTCAAAACTTGGGCAACCAATGATAAATCCATTACCCTTATAACGTTGTGGTACAGGTAAATATTGTTCAACGATACCTGCCATAACTTCGCCGTTAATTTGACGCGTTAAAGGAAGAACAACCGCCATATTCATAGAGCCTTCTTCGTTGATAATAAAATCTTTTTCGCGGGCGGCAAGACCAGTAATGCCGCCTTTGTTTTGTCCTTCATCAACAAAGACGGATTGCATCGTTTTAATTTGTCCGACTGTACCTTTTATTCCTTCATAACGATCATCTTCTGCAGACAGCTTAGAAATAATTTCTTCGATGCGTGTTGCTTTTTGTGGGTCTTCAGTTTGCAAGGTGAGAGCGCATTGCGCCCATGACTGGTAACTCACGCCAAGAAGTTCATAAAGTGCAAGAATTTGAACTTCAAGACGACTGCTGGGCAGGAAACCAACACCGACAGCATCAAGAAGTTGTTGTGCATTAATGGCGCGAATACTGCCGTTGATTGAAAATCCAGAAACATCATCTAATATTTTTTGAGGTTTAGTACTTCCATCTTCTTTTTTTACGTTGATATAAAGTGTCTCAACGTGTTCATCAATACAATCTGGTGCAGGATAAAAACCCGGTCCATCTTCAAAAAAATTATTCATCTGAGGGGTAAGCCCCATATACTTATTTGTAAATTTTAAAACGCTTCTGAAATGTTTTGTATCTAACGCATCAATAGCACTTCGTGGTACAGAAAATGTCTCGGTTAGATGTCCTGACCATTGTTTACCATCAATGTTAGGGGCTTTGCGGGGAACGGTATTGACTAAGCACCTAGGAATTCCCTCGTGAATGTAAACAAACAGCTCGTCGTTTTCTGAAACGTAGTAAGGCAAAATTTCTGTGATGTGCTGATTACGCGAAACTATGTCGTATGTGTATTCAGATTCGGTGTCGCGCATCGCCATGATATAAAGAACAGGGTCTGTTTCATTGCTCGGTTTACGCTCTGTTAGGGTTAGAGATTCTTTTTCGCTTGTTTTTTGCGAAACCATGACGAAACTAGTCTCGGGAGAACCCATCAGTTCGCCATCTTCAGTAAATAATTTAAGCTTTTTGTTGTAGTGGTTTTTGAGAATTTCTTCATTCCAGTGTGGCGCGGAATATAGTATACGGGCGCCAAAACTGCGCATCATGCGTGTAAAATCGTGACGTGTAAAAAAGCTATATTCCTTTTTAATTTCGTGTTCCCAACTACTACGTTGATCTTTTTTAAGAAGGAATTCGTACGCCCATTTTGCGGGTAGCCTAAAAAGACGTGTTCGTGGATAACGCGCAGGAAGTTCTTCAAGATAAAACCCCTGATAACCATCGCGGTCACGAGGGCGGGCATGTTTTGAATAATGGATGAGTAAATCAATTTCGGACAGATCTTTGATATCTTCAGAACGGCTAGGCTCGTCAGGCATTTCAACAATAACATATTCATCTTCTGGCCTCATAATATAGCCTTGTGTGAAAATGTACCCGCCTTTTTTAAGCAGCTTTATTTGTCGTGCAACTCTGTCGATTATAACTTGTTCATTAAAATTACTCTCAGAATATTTCTCATGCAAATTGAACGAGTTTACAATCGCATCAACAGATTCAAGGGGGATAAAATTTTTATGAATGTCGTGGTTTATATATTTTAAATTGGGTAGTTTATATTTTTTCTGAGCTTCTTTGACGGCTTTGGCGGATTCCTCCAAGCCTATGAATTCCATCGTCGGGTTCATCGTTGCCATGGCGTAGGTGATCGCACCATCTTGAGCGCGCATATTTAACACCTTTGCACCGCTTTCCAGAATGAGGTGCGACATAATAAACCAAGCTTGCTTGATATATTTTGCGGGAATTTCTTTGAGTAATGGATTTGGTTCAATCTTTAACCCAACATGCATATTTGGTGCTTCGTCTTCAGGGGTGGATGGTGCGCTGGCATCTCCCCATGATTGATCCGTTGGATTAAATGGTAACATTTGGCGAGATTATATAATCGCCCTAAAAAACGCAATCCTTAGCAATGGGTATTGAGGGGCTAAAATAACAACTTTATATTTTTAGGTTAAGCTTATAATATTCGATATGAGCTTTTTGCATAAAACGTTGAACTTTATTTTACCGCCGCGCTGTATTGTGACTGGTGAGATTGTGGATTCTGTGGGCATTTTGTCTCCTGAAGCTTGGGCGGCATTGAGCTTTATTGGTGATCCACATTGTGTTCGTTGCGGTTTCCCATTTGAGTTTATGAGTGAGCCTGACTTTGAGGCAAACAAAGATAATTTGTGCGGCGGATGCGTCAAAAAGCCTCCTATATATACGCAAGCGCGTTCGGCCTTGGTTTACGATGATGCCTCACGTGATTTGATATTGGGTTTCAAACATGG
>JALZUF010000182.1 GCA_023301785.1 Alphaproteobacteria bacterium
GCAATGAAAGAAGCAATGGCCGCTTAAAGTTTTAGATATGAATTTATTTTTAAAAACCACAATGTGTTCGTTATGCGCCATTGTGGTTTTTTGTTTCTTAATTTTTGAAACGCAAGCGATGTCCAAAAGAAGTCTGAATAGTATTTATGAGAACCCACGTGTTCTGATCATCACGGGACGATTTAATGAAATCGAAAAACAAATACAAATTTTTGAAAAAGATAAAAGCGCATTATTTGACCGTCATATTGCAGTCTTAAGACAAAACGCTAATAAGGCATTAACGGCGCATCAGCCACTGTCTAACCCTGATTACCCGATTAGCAATATCAAACATTATGATGAATACGCGCTTAAAGATAATGATAAGAAATTCATGATTTACCTGATTGGTAAGGATGGTGGCTTAAAGCAAGAGTGGTCTAATATTATTCAATTTGATGAGGTCTCTCAAATTATTGATCAAATGCCGATGCGTCAAATTGAGGCCAATAGGTCAATTTTACGGAAAATAATGCCGCTCGGCAATTTTTATATAGCAAAAGCCTTTCCGTATCTTGTGCCTAAGTGTCTGATATAACTTGTTTTATATTCTGGCACGGCCTTTGCAATTTATTCCCTATACAAATAAAAAACTAAGAAACGGGAGTATACAATGAATATGATCAATACTTTATACGTCAGTGGCACAACACTCTGGATTGTAACATTAGCAAAAATCGCTGATTTCAACCCATTAGAGGACATGACAGACCTAACAGGCCAAATTTTACTCTTTTAAAATAAAGAGAATATAAGAATTTAAAGGCTCCATAACCCAGAAGATGTATTTTTCTCCTTCGTTAAATACATCGCCTTTTTACAAAAAGAGAGATCGACCATCATTGGTTATCTCTCTTTTTTCTTAAGACACCAAAGGAAATTTGTGGCAAAATACATATTCAATAAAGGATAAAAATAATGTCAGACCTATCAAAATTTTCAGAACAAGAGCGCGTATTTATCGCATCCATTCCTTACCGTGTTGGGGTTTGGATATCAAATGTGGATGATAATGCACGTTCGCAAATTGATGACCGCGAGGAGCGTAAAGCCTTAGAAGCCACGATCACGTCACTTGCTGCTAAAAACAATAAAATCCCCTTTGCCGCGGCTATTATGGCCGAAGTTGAAAAGCGTAAAGCGTCATGGCCGTCATGGGATGGTATATCTGGTGAAGACAAGGTGTTGGGGGATACGCAAAAAGCGCTTCAATTATGTAAGTCAAAGATCACAGAAAAAGAGCTCGCTCAGTATAAGCAAACAATATGGCGCGTTGGTATGATTGTCGCGCAAGCGTATGGCGAACATATTGATCCAGACAATGAAATGCACGTTGATCGACTGTTTCAATGGATTGGTAGTATGACGGGCGGCGCAAAATTGGGCAAAAATCCAGAGAATATGAGTAAGCAAGAGAAGAATGCTCTTAATAAATTACGCGCGATATTGAAAAATACGTAAAATAAATTTATTCGTTGTTCAGGCTAAAATTTGCGACATCTATCTTGTATAGATTGGGAAAACAAACTAATGTTTGAACTTCCTTAGTCTCATAGAAAATATAAGTAATATGTCTGAAAATCTCTCTTTTTTAACTGGTATCAACTCTGAATACATTGCGCATTTATACGCACAATACCTGCGTAACCCAAATAATGTAGATAGCAGTTGGAAGAAATTTTTCAGTGATCTAAACGATGAAGAGCTTTCGGTTTTGAAAGAGCTTCACGGCGCAAGCTGGACACCTGTTGAAAATCGCCGTGACGGCAATGGGTTCAATCACCAAGGTGGAGAAACGCTTGTTGAAACTGCCCCTGAAATGTCGAACACACCAGATGCCGATGCAGGCAGTGTCCGCCAAGCGGTTCTAGATTCCATTCATGCCATTATGTTGATCCGTGCTTATCGTGCCCGTGGACATCTTATGTCTGACCTTGATCCTTTAGGCTTACGTGATGATGAATATCACCCTGAACTTGACCCAAGCCATTATGGTTTTGAAGCCAAAGATTTTAACCGTCCTATCTTTATTGATGGTGTGCTGGGCTTAGAAAGTGCAACACTTTCTGAAATCGTCAAAACACTTAAAGAAACATATTGCGGTAAGATTGGTGTTGAGTTTATGCACCTTACTGACCCTGATGAAAAAAGCTGGGTTCAACGACGTATTGAGGAGCCGCATAATAAAACGAACTTTACCGATGAAGGTAAAAAAGCAATCTACCAAAGATTGGTTGCCGCCGAAGGATTTGAAAAGTTCTTGTCTGTTAAATATCCCGGAACAAAACGTTTTGGTCTTGATGGTGGTGAATCGCTTATCCCCTGTATTGAACAAATTATGAAACGCGGCGGACAACTTGGATTGGAAGAAATTGCTGTTGGTATGGCGCACCGTGGTCGCCTGAACGTTTTAACAAATGTACTTGGTAAATCTTTTACGGCGATGTTCTCTGAATTTCAAGGCGTATCAAGCAAGCCTGATGATGTGCAAGGGTCTGGTGATGTGAAATATCACATGGGCACATCGAGTGACCGTGACTTTGATGGTAATAATATCCACTTGTCATTGGCTGCAAATCCATCGCACCTAGAATGTGTGAACCCTGTTGTTGTCGGTAAAGTTCGCGCGAAACAAATTTTGTCTGATGACACTGAGTCTGTAAAAGTTATGCCGCTTCTTCTTCATGGAGACGCCGCGTTTGCGGGACAAGGTGTTGTGCCTGAAACGTTAATGATTTCTGAATTGCCTGGCTACCGCGTGGGCGGAACAATCCATATTGTGATTAACAACCAAATTGGTTTCACAACGCGTCCTAAATTTGGCCGTTCTGGGCCATATTGTACAGACGTTGCAAAAATGCTGGCGGCACCAATTTTTCATGTTAATGGAGATGACCCAGAAGCTGTAACACACGTGGCGCGTATCGCGACTGAGTTCCGCCAGAAATTTAAGAAAGATGTTGTCATTGATATGTTCTGTTACCGTCGTAACGGTCATAACGAAGGTGATGAACCATCTTTCACGCAACCTTTGATGTACAAACAAATCAAAACACAAGAGACGTGCCGCGAACAGTACGGCAAGAAACTTGTAGCTGAAGGGCTGTTATCTGAAGACGAAGCAAAACAAGTCTATGATCAATTCATCGACTTTATGGGCGAAGCATTTGAAGCGGCGGAAAACTTTAAGCCAAACAAAGCTGATTATCTCGAAGGGAAATGGAGCGATATGAAAACCGCACCAGATGGTGATCGTCGTGGAGATACAGATGTTAAAGAGAAAGAGCTTCAAGAAATAGGTAGAGTTTTAACGGAAATACCCGCTGATTTTAACGCCAACTCTAAAATTGTACGCCAATTAAAAGCAAAAGCGAAAATGTTTGAAAGCGGCGAGGGGTTTGATTGGGCTACGGCTGAAGCTATGGCCTTTGGAGCGCTGGCAAAAGAAAAATTCGCGGTACGCTTGTCTGGGCAAGATTGTGGTCGTGGAACATTCTCTCAACGTCATGCGATCTTATACGATCAAACAACAGAAGAAAAATATGTTCCCCTTGCGAACATCAGTGCCGACCAAGGTCGTTTTGAAGTTCACGATAGTCCGTTATCTGAATTTGCCGTCATGGGTTTTGAATATGGCTATGCGTCTGCGGATCCTAAGTCATTGGTTATGTGGGAAGGTCAATTTGGGGACTTTGTGAATGGCGCGCAAACAATTATTGATCAGTTTATCTCGGCGGGTGAAACAAAGTGGCTGCGTATGAATGGTCTTGTTTTGTTGTTGCCGCACGGTATGGAGGGGCAGGGACCAGAGCATAGTTCTGCGCGTCTTGAAAGATTCCTACAGGCCAGTGCGGAAGATAATTGGCAAGTGGCAAATTGTACGACGCCAGCAAACTACTTTCATATTTTGCGCCGTCAAATGTGCCGTGATTTCAGAAAACCGCTTATCCTTATGACGCCAAAATCATTGTTACGTCATAAATTATGCGTATCAAAGTTAGAAGATTTTGCAGAAGGTTCAAGTTTCCACCGTGTTCTATGGGACAGCGATAAAGAAGAGTTGGCGAAACCAAAAGACATCAAACGTATTGTTTTGTGTACAGGTAAAGTTTATTACGACTTGCTCCAAGAGCGTCGTGAGCGCAAAAATAAAGATATTATGATCTTACGTGTTGAACAGCTTTATCCATTCCCTGATGAGATTTTGGCAGAAGAGTTAGCACAATATCCAAATGCCGATATTGTCTGGTGTCAGGAAGAGCATGAAAATATGGGGTCATGGCATTTTGTTGATCGCCGTATTGAAAACGTATTAAAGTCAATTAATCACAAAGCAGGTCGTCCTGTTTACATCGGCCGTGAACCTGCGGCATCCCCTGCGACAGGATCTCTTGGTGTGCATAATAAACAACAAGCGAAGCTGATTGATGAAGCGCTAACAGTATAATAAATTAGTAAGTATATAAAAAAGAAAGACTATAAATCATGACACAAATTACCGTTCCAACATTAGGTGAATCTGTATCCGAGGCGACCGTGGCAACATGGTTGAAAAAAGAAGGGGATACCGTTGCTGTTGATGAGCCGATTGTTGAGCTTGAAACAGATAAGGTTACCTTAGAAGTAAACTCTCCGGCCGCTGGTGTCATTAGCTCAATCGTTGTCCAAGAAGGCGAAAACGTTGAAGTTGGAGCATTGCTAGGTGAAATTGGTGGAGAAGGAGCGGCGGCAAACGATGCAAAGGCTGCCCCCGCAAAAGAAGAGGCACCAAAAGCAACAGCTCCTGTTGCCTCAGATGATGATCATAAATTATCACCAGCCGTCACGAAAATGGTGAATGACAATAACTTAGATGCAGATGCTATTGCTGGCACGGGTAAAGAGGGTCGTATCACAAAAGAAGATGTTCAAAACCACATGAGTGGCGCTTCAACTAAAACAGTAGAGCCTGTTGCACCGAAGCCTGCCGCGGCGGCACCTCAAGTTGCTCAAGATAAATCACAACGCGAAGAGCGCGTGAAAATGACGAAGCTACGTCAGGTGATTGCAAAACGTTTGAAAGGCGCGCAAGATACGGCTGCGATCTTAACAACGTTCAATGAAGTAGATATGGGCGCGATTATGGCGCTTCGTAAAGAGTACCAAGATCACTTTGTTAAAAAGCACGATGTGAAATTAGGCTTCATGTCTTTCTTCGTGAAAGCTGCGGTTCAGGCGCTTAAAGAATTCCCTGCGGTAAATGCAGAAATTGATGGCGATGAAATTGTTTACAAAAACTATTATGATGTTGGTATCGCGGTGAGTACGCCACAAGGATTGATCGTGCCTGTTGTTCGTGATTGTGATCAAAAATCTATGGCACAAATTGAAAAAGATATCATTGATGTCGGCACACGTGCCCGTGACGGAAAAGTATCGATTGATGAAATGCAAGGCGGCACATTTACTGTCACCAATGGCGGTATCTTTGGTTCATTAATGTCGACACCAATTTTAAATTCACCACAATCAGCGATTCTAGGTATGCACAAAATTCAGCAACGCCCAATGGTCATGCCCAATGGGCAAATCGAAGCGCGTCCGATGATGTATTTGGCGATGTCTTACGATCACCGCATTATTGATGGTAAAGAATCAGTGAGTTTCCTTGTGCGTATTAAAGAAGCGTTGGAAGATCCACAAAGACTTCTTTTAGACCTTTAGGTCTAATTATAATCCATGATGCCATGTTCTTTGAGAAGCTGCATGGCATCTAAACCGCGTGGATCACGACATTTTTGCAAATCACCTGCCGTGACGCGTGTTACGCTTGAGCCAACAAGGTTCACTTGTTCTCGCGCTGTTGGCACTTGGCTGCAATATAAAAAATCTGGATAAAGCGTGTGACCTTTGCGTGATAAATACATCATCAGGCGATTAACAGGCTCTTGGATAAAACTATATTTCCCGCGCGGCGTTAGTAATTCAAGCGCCTCTTCTGGCTTTTGCATCGAGTACCCCACAACCGCATGGGCGCGTGAAACAAGGGCAAAGTTATTCCCACGTTTGGTTTTTACCATCGCAACGGCAAACTTACGACGTTCATTACGAAGGGTTGCGTCTTGAATAATATCTTGAAAGGCGCCTTCGGTAATTGTTTCAATCGGTTCTGCATAAATAGGGCTATCCTCAATAGGTTTATAGCCTTCTTCAATTTCTAAGATCACACGCGTTTCTTTTGTTAGCATATTAAGGGCATAAACATTGATACCAGCACGTTCACAAATCTGCATCGACATACGATCGAAATGATCGCCACGCCTTTTGAAAAAATCTTTATCAAACCCATCTTCATCTAGATAGATATTCTTAATGCCGGCTTCGGCAATGTTTTTGGCGCAGTTAGGGCAAAATGGGTCTGTGACATAGATTGAGCCATTTTCTGTCGCAAAGTCAGCATTTAGGATGCACGCCGTTTCTGCATGAATCGTCCCAGAAGAGTTGCCAATTTTCTGTGTAGTGCCAATTTTTTCATAAATAGGATCAGGCCAGTGATTTGTACGCATAATAGGAGAGCTTGCTTGGTTCTCATCCGCACTCACTAGTGTGGCGGCGATTTTATTGGTCGGATGAGGGCTTTTGGAAACAATATCCAAGGCCATTTGCATAAATTCATAGGGGGAAGAAGACATAAAAATCACCATTAATTAGGGATTTATACTAGCCTTAATTTGATCAATAAGCTACAAATCTAATAACTAATTTTGATCCATTTATTCTAACTAAAGGTATATTTCATGGCTTCTTCTTACGATCTTATTGTTATTGGTTCTGGCCCTGGTGGTTATGTTTGCGCGATCCGCGCGGCGCAATTAGGCATGAAAGTGGCTTGTGTTGAAAAACGCGATACATTGGGTGGAACGTGTTTGAATATTGGTTGTATCCCATCAAAAGCTTTGTTAAGTGCCTCTGAAAAATATCACGAAGCAGAAAGTGAATTTTCTAAATATGGGATTACCACTGGCGGCGTGAAGCTCGATCTTGCGGGGATGATGAAATATAAAGATAGCGTTGTTGAAGCCAACACAAAAGGTATCGAATTTTTGTTCAAGAAAAACAAAGTTGACTGGCTTAAAGGCGCAGGGAAAATTACGGGCAAAGGTAAAGTTGATGTTGATGGTACAAGTTATGATGCCAAAAACATTGTAATTGCAACAGGGTCTGATGTGACTGGCTTGCCGGGCATTGAAATTGATGAAGAAAAAATCGTGTCTTCTGAAGGCGCGCTTAAGCTTGGTAAGGTGCCTGAGAACTTAGTTGTAATTGGCGGCGGTGTTATTGGTATGGAGCTCGGCTCTGTATGGCAACGTCTTGGTGCCAATGTGACTGTGATTGAATTTGTCGATCAAATTCTACCGGGTATGGATGGTGAGGTTCGTAAAGAAGCAAATAAGATTTTCAAAAAACAAGGCATTAAGCTAAAGCTTTCGTCAAAAGTAACATCGGCAAAAAGTACGAAAAAAGGTGTTGAGTTGAGCGTTGAGCCTGCGGCAGGCGGCGATGCTGAAACCATGAATGCTGATGTGGTGCTAGTCGCAGTAGGTCGTAAAGCCTTCACAGATAGCTTAGGTCTTGATAGTGTTGGCGTTGAAACGGACGAACGTGGCCGCGTTAAAACTGATGGTCATTTTAAAACAAATGTTGAAGGTGTTTACGCGATTGGTGATGTCATTGCAGGGCCTATGTTGGCGCATAAAGCGGAAGATGAAGGTTTTATCTTGGCTGAAATTCTGGATGGTCAAAGCGGACATATTGATTACAACCTCATCCCAGGTGTTGTTTACACATACCCAGAGGTGGCGAACGTTGGTAAAACGGAAGAGCAACTAAAAGAAGAAGGTGTTGCTTACAAGTCAGGTAAGTTCCCATTCATGGCCAATGGTCGTGCGCGTGCGATTAACATGACTGATGGTTTTGTAAAAATATTAGCCGATGCCAAGACAGACAAAGTCTTAGGCTGTCATATTATTGGCCCAGAAGCTGGAACATTAATTGCGGAGATCGTAATCGCTATGGAATTCGGCGCAAGCTCAGAAGATATTGCGCGTACCTGTCACGCTCACCCAACACTACAAGAAGTTGTGAAAGAAGCTGCGCTTGCCGTTCATGGCGGTCAAATTCATATGTAATTGATTACTTCGGTTCAGGAAGACCTATTGCTCTTCTTATTTCAGGTGTAGTGGAGAAGATACAATTTGTATCTAAAGCTTGATTCAAATTTTCTGCATCGATATTTTCTATGAAGACGTGATATTTTGGTGGAATTTTATCAAATTTTATTACTTCATCGTTAAATTCTAAACCCAAGCATCTTTGTAAATCTGATGTTGGCAATGTGTCAGACGAGAATCGAATAAATGGTTCTTTGGACGCTTTAATATAATTCCAAATTTTAGTTCCTTCCCAAAATCCAACAGGGAAAGCAATGGCACGTTTATCATCATCGTCAGAAAATTCTCGTATTTTAAAATCACCAAATTCAATATGGTGCATATCTAATTTTTCAATACTGTAAAAACCACTATATGTTTTTGGGGTGTCATCTGCCAAAGCAAAACTTCCACATAAAGCGAGGCTAAAGGCACATATCTGTGAAGCGGGTTTCTGAAACATTCAAGTACTATACAGCA
>JALZUF010000183.1 GCA_023301785.1 Alphaproteobacteria bacterium
AGGCATTAGATTTAGGATAACTGAAATTATATAAGGAATACTTCATGGCTCATAATATCGCACTTGTTGATGACGACCGTAACATCATTGCCTCCGTTTCTATGTCATTAGAAGCAGAAGGCTTTAACGTTAAAACTTACAATGATGGTGAAGAAGGATTAAAGGGTATTACAGAAACCCCTCCTGATTTGGTTGTATTGGACATCAAGATGCCGCGTATGGATGGGATGGAAGTTTTAACGAAGCTACGTGAAAAGTCAGCTTTGCCTGTTATTTTCTTAACATCGAAGGATGATGAGGTTGATGAAGTTATCGGCCTACGTATGGGCGCCGATGATTATATCACCAAGCCATTTTCACAACGCCTGCTTATTGAACGTATTCGCGCTTTGTTACGCCGCCAACAATTACAACAACAAGACACGCCAGAAGAGACTTCTGAGGAAATGACAGAACGTGGTGATTTATCATTGGATGATTCACGCCATTTATGTACATGGAAGGGCGATGCTGTTAATCTAACCGTAACAGAGTATTTATTGGTTAAAGCACTGGCACAACGCCCAGGACACGTTAAAAACAGAGATCAGTTGATTGATCTTGCATATGGTGAGAATATCTACGTAGATGACAGAACAATCGACAGCCACATCAAACGAGTCCGGAAAAAATTCAAAGCCGTCGACACCGATTTCAACCAAATCGAAACCCTTTACGGCATTGGCTACCGCTATAAAGAGCAGCAATAAGCGTATTGATATTAAAAACAGTAAGCTTTTTCCGCTTTTTAGACGTCATAAAAAACAAACGACTTCGCGCCATGAACAACCTATAGACCAACGTTGGTCGGCCTCATCCGAAAAGATGAGTTCGCTAACTGTACGTATCTTATCGGTTAATATTATTGCCATCATGATATTGGCGGCTGGTATCTTGTATCTGGGGGAATACACCGAAAGCCTGATTGATAATGAATTAAAATCCTTAGAGAGTGAAGCACGATTTGTTTCTGGCGCGCTATCCGAAGGGGCGGTTCGGCCTGTCTTTCAGATATCACCTATACCCTTTGAAGATCCTTTAGAAATTGAAGCCGTTAAACCACAATTGGCGCGCAATATGCTGGGGCGTTTAGGGCAAAGCACCAAAACGCATATCCGCTTATTTAGCGTAGATAACAGCCTCATTGGTGATACGCGTACGCTTTCTGTGTCTTCAGCGCACGTACAACGTGAGGTATTAAGTAAAAAAGACAAGGCCTTTAATATCGGCTATTTGTTTAATCAATCAGCGGGGCGTTTCTTAGATGTGCTTCCTACGCAGACAAAATTTAATACATTTCCGATCCAAGAGTTTGACGATATTTACCAATTTCATGATTCTCAACGGGCTATGCTGGGTCAAGTCAGCACCTCCGCTTGGCGACGTGATGATGATACGTTAATCCTAACAGCCGCCGCCCCTATCCAAAAAATCAAACAAGTCTTAGGTGTTGTTGTCTTAGAACGTGATGGACGTGAGTTAGAAGAAAAAATCTTACAAATCCGTGTTGACGTGTTCCGTGTGTTTTTAGGTTCGCTTGGGATTACGGTTATGTTATCGATTTACCTATCGGGATTAATAGGTAAGCCTTTGAAAAAGCTCGCTTTAGCTGCCGAAGCCGTACGTGTTGGTAAAGGGCGCGACCTTGAAATTCCAGATATGAGTAAGCGCGGCGATGAAATTGGTGAGTTATCGCTTGTTTTACGCGACATGACCCAAGCGTTGAGGGATCGTATGGACACGATTGAACGTTTTGCTGCCGATGTATCGCATGAGATTAAAAACCCGCTCACATCTTTACGAAGTGCCGTAGAAACGGCCGCCAAAATTAAAGATGAAACAAAACGTCAAAAACTGATGGATATTATTCATCATGACGTACAGCGCCTTGACCGTTTAATTAGCGATATATCGAACGCTTCACGCCTTGATGCTGAATTGACCCGTGAAGAAATGAGCCGCGTTGATCTGGTTCAGCTTATTTTACAGCTTAAAGATGCTTATAAAAAACCAATAGACCGTATTGGTGAAGATGGTAAAAAAAGCAAAGATCGTATTATTGCCCACATTCCCGCAAATGAAGAGTTTGTCATTCTTGGGAATGAAGAAAGATTAGGTCAGGTTTTTGGAAACCTTATGAGCAACGCCTTATCTTTTTCTGATGGCGATGACATTGTCGATATCAAAATTGGTCGTGCTGGCAAAAATATTATTATCACCGTAGAAGATGAAGGCCCGGGTATTCCCGATAATAAGATTGAAGCCATTTTTGAGCGTTTTTATACCGAGCGTCCCGACCATGAAGATTATGGCGTTCACTCAGGATTAGGATTATCTATTTCTAAACAAATTATTGACGCCCATGACGGCGAAATTTGGGCCGAAAACAAAAAAGATGATGCTGACAAAACATCTGGCGCAATCTTTAAAGTAAAGCTGGAAAGCGTATGATCGACCTGCTTGGGTATAAAGAAATCTTCACTGCCCTTGGCATTATTTTTATGTCGATTAGTTATATTATTTATCTTTCTTCAATGTATAAAGGTAAAGCAAAGCCACATCCTTTTTCATGGTTTATATGGGGATTGCTTACCGCGATTGCGTTTTTTGCGCAAATCTCTGATGGCGCAGGTGTCGGTGCCATTATCATGGGATTATCATCGGTTATTACTTTTGGTATTTCTATTATCGCCTATATAAAACGTGATAATATTATTATCTCTAACAGTGACAAATGGGCGTTTGGATTATCACTCCTTGCTATTCCATTATGGCTTTT
>JALZUF010000184.1 GCA_023301785.1 Alphaproteobacteria bacterium
CCCTATAGCCGAGGCGCTTTATATGGCATATTAAAAAATCCTATCTATATTGGAAAAATACGCCATAAGGAAAAAATCTATGAGGGGCAGCATAAAGCCATTATCTGTGAAGACATTTGGAGCGCTGTTCAATCCCAGTTGAAAAACCAAGCTGCAGCATTTCAAGGACACAAGAAATCCAAACAAGTTAATCTACTCAAAGGCTTACTATTTGATAGTGAAGGAACGCCATACAGCCCTGATTATACCAAAAAGAAAAACGGACAAGTTTACCGTTATTATATCAGCCAAAATCTCATTCAGTATCGTGATCACCCAAAAGGAATAATGGCGCGTATCCCAGCGCATGAAATCGAAAAGACTATTGGTAATTCAATTCAACAAAACCTTATCAATATTCTAAAGCTAGATGGAGTTGAAGATCATGGCATTATTCAACACATAGAGAATAACAATATTTCGATGGAAGATATTGTAAGCACTTGCATAAATAAAATTTATGTCGCGCAAGGTAAATTAGAAATTGACGTTAATATCCCAATTTTAAGAAAGGCTTTACAAGATACTTTAAAAGTATTCATTTCTGAAAATGTGAAAGAACATAGCCATATTATAAACGTTCCTTTTACAATACGTCGTGCGCATAAAGGTACAATTATTATCAAACCTGAAAATTCAGAAAATAGCGTTTTAGACCTACCACCCGTCCAACTGAAAAATCTAGTACGTGGCACTGTCTGGCGCGACCAACATTTTGCCGGAGCCACCCTTCGAGATATAGCAAAGCAAGAGAACCTATCCGAAGCTGGTGTCCGTAAAATTATCATGGGTAGCTTCGATACCCTGATGTCCCTGTAAACTTCCCTGTTATTTTACCATTGGTCATAGCTTAAGCTAGAGATTCTCTAGGCTTTATCATTTTGATCGTCCAAAAAATAAAAATATTCCCTGTTAATTCCCTGTTTAACAGGGAATTGCTAACGCGAACGCACTCGAAAAAGGCGGTTAGAGAATTTGGAGCATTTAAGGTCTGAAAATCATATTCTCAGAGTGCGTTTGATGAAGTAGATAATCAAAACCCCGCGAACAGCGGGGCTTGTGGGAATAAATTCTCTGAGTGCGTAAAATAGCAGACTTAATGGTGGGAGGAACAGGATTTGAACCTGTGTACGCTTACGCGGGCGGAGTTACAGTCCGCTGCCATTAACCACTCGACCATCCTCCCACTTAAGAAAAACGTGCATCATTAAAAACGCGGTTAAAGCGTGTGTCATAAAAAATATTTTTGCATCTCCTGTCAAGTGCGCTATGACTTAAAACATGAGAAATAACAAAAATAATTCAAATTCCGCCGATAAAGGCAAATTTAAAGGCCATAAAAAGTCTTACGGTAAATCATCTGAGCCAAAACGAGGCAACAGGAACGATAAGCCGAAACCGCGCCTAAAGATCGATTTATTCGGAATGCACGCCGTTAAGGCCGCATGGACCAACCCAAAACGCCACATTCACGAGCTTTATATCACGAATAAAGCGCTTGATGCCTTTGATGAGACCCTTAAAAGAGCGCATGACATGGGTTTAAAAAGGCCCTCACCGACTATCATTGAGAAAAGCGCGCTTGATAACGTGACTTCGCAGGGCACAGTCCACCAAGGAATTGGCCTAAATTGCCAAGCTCTAGATGAAATTGATATTCATGACATCATCCGCATGGAAGACCCAAAAGATCATAGCTTACTGATTATCCTAGATCAGGTGACCGACCCTCATAATGTAGGCGCAATCATCCGCTCTGCCTGTGCATTTGGCGCAGCAGGCATGATCTTACAAAAAAAGCATGCCCCCGATTTAAATGGAATTTTGGCAAAAACAGCCTGCGGCGGCGCAGAGCATTTACCTGTGGCTTATGAAACCAACCTCACACGCTCTATTGAGGCCCTTCAGGACGCTGGGTACTTTGCGATTGGTTTGGCTGAGGAAGGTGATGCACTGTCGCTAAAGGGTGCTCCTGTTCCATCGAAGCTTGTGTTGGTGCTAGGTGCAGAGGGCGACGGAATTCGACGCCTAGTGAGACAACAGTGCGACGCTTTAATTTCTCTGCCGACTCTGGGGGAGATTTCGTCTCTGAATGTGTCGAATGCGGCGGCTGTGGCTCTGTTTGCGTACTCTCAGCAGTTATTGGATAAAAACGTTTAGGTGCCATCGAATATTTACCCTTACCAATAATCTCTCCCACAATCGATGCAGAATCAGCATTATTACTAGCCCATGACCGTGGACTAGGCTTAGTTGCTCTCACTCTGTATCTTTCTCGAATTGCCTCATTAAAGCTCAGAGTATTATTCGGTAAAGGCCTATCTGCATTTTTCTTATCGCGCTCCGATATAACAATGACGTCATTTTCATTACGAATATTTTCTTTTACCGCCGCAATTCTACGTTGTAGATCTAGCTTATCAACTTGACGCTCCAGATCACTCATATCGGATGCATTCTCAAAAGCGGCTTGCAAGCCGCGCGAGCAAACAGGCGTCTTTTCTAAGACTGTAAATATAGTTTCAACTTGGGCACGCATCGTATTAAAGGACTGACGATTTTGATGCCCATCAACAACCTGCTGTTCTTTGCAGGCTTTATAATCTTGCAAAATATCATCTGCCGTCACAACCAACTGAGACGCAAGGTCAAAAACAACCTCACTGTTCAAAACCTGTTCAGCACAAGCAAATCTATAAGCCATAATCTCATTAACTAGGCGCTGATGATTTATCTCTTCTTGGCGTTTTTTTCGAGGAGCGGAAGAATTTTTTAACCCTGCCCGAGCAATATCTTTATATGTTTTTTTATCCTGCTTTGAAAGCTCATAAGGATGCGGCTGACCTACTTCAAACCTGCCATACTCTTGATGAAAGGAAAATAAATCATTCAAATCAAATAAGTAATCTTCATAGTGCGCTTGAACTAACTTAAACCCTATTGCGATAGCTTGACTGTCACCCTGCGCCGCCTTCATTAAACAATGAACAGTTTCAATGGCTTCTGTTTCAGGTTCAATGACATCCATATCTTAGTGGAGCGCCGCCGCAGGTTGTCTACTTCCATATTTGATTTCATCACAAGCACGTGTTTCAAAATGAACCCCTGTTTGCGTTGTGGCCGCGGCTATTTGAGGAGCATAATTGTTCGCAAGTTCTTGAAGCTGTAAAAAACTAATCGTTTCTCCATCATCAAAAAATGCATCTCTGAAATATGCGTTTTTAGCCATGCGCATGGCTTGTGCAGTTTCCTCTGCATCATGCGCCTCTTCAAAACGATTTGTAATTGCTACTATACTGCTCAACTTATTGGACATACTCAATTCTCTTTAAATTTAAACTTACTGTATTACGTATAATAAAAAATCAAAATCTGTCAACAAATTATTTAGTCGGCGTATTTAACCTTTGTATAGCGCGCTTTGCTTCGTTAAAACAAACCTATGACAGAAAATGCCGTACAATCAGACACCGAAACAAAAGATGAAATCTATCTCATAGACGCCTCAGGCTATATTTTTCGCGCCTATTACGCAGTCGCCTATGGCGGCGGTAAAGCACTAACCAACCCAGACGGCATTCCCGTTGGCGCAGTTTACGGCTATACCAGTATGCTAATGAAGCTGCTAAAAGATCATTCACACGCGGCTATAGCGGCCATCTTCGATGCGGGACGTGTGAACTTTCGTAATGATATATACGAAGATTACAAAGCCAATCGCGATGAAACGCCCGAAGACCTCATCCCACAATTCCCCATAGTACGTGAAGCAACCGAAGCACTTGGTCTTCCCGTTGTCGAACTTGAAGGTTACGAAGCCGATGATCTTATTGCCACCTATGCGAAGCAAGCCAGTGCGCGTGGCCTTAAGGTAAAAATAATTTCATCCGACAAAGACTTAATGCAATTGGTTGATGACAATATCCAAATGTTAGACCCAATGAAAAACATCATCATTGATGAGAAAGGCGTATTTGAAAAATTTGGCGTGACACCCGACCGCGTTATTGATGTTCAAAGCTTAGCCGGTGATTCGACCGATAACGTTCCTGGCGTACCAGGCATCGGTATTAAAACAGCGGCACTATTAATCAATGAATATGGCTCATTAGAAGAACTGCTCAGTCGTGCCAGTGAAATAAAACAGCCTAAGCGCCGCGAATCTTTAATAGACAACGCAGAGCTTGCGCGTATTTCTTGTAAGCTTGTGACGTTAGCGCAAGATGTACCTGTTCCTGTGGAATTAGATACATTTATTAAACACGATCCCGAACTACCTAAGCTAAAAGAATTCTTAGAAAAACAAGGTTTCAAATCTTTGGTGACGCGCCTTGATAATGCCAACGGTACAAAATTAGAATCTGTCCCAAACAATGAAGCTAGTGAAACACCAGTCTCAGCACCAACCGTTGATCAACCCGATATAAAAGACAACAAATACACACTTATTACAGACACTCAAACACTACAAAAATGGATTGATGATGCCTACAAAGCAGGCTTCTTAGCGATTGATACTGAGACAACTGCACTGACACCAGCCATCGCCAAACTTGTTGGAATATGCCTCTGCTCAGAGATTGGAAAGGCTGCGTACATCCCCCTCACCCATGTTCCAGAAGAGGTTGATCTGCTTGGTGAAAGTAAAGGCGACTTAAAACAAATTCCTTTTGATGAAGCCATTGCCGCTTTAAAACCTATCTTAGAAGATCCAGCTGTTTTAAAAATTGGTCAAAATATAAAATACGATTGGCAGATGTTAAAAAAGCATGACATCGATATGTCTCCTTGCGATGACACGATGCTTCTTTCATATACACTAGATGGCACAAGCCATTCAAACTCCATGGATGGCATGAGTGAATTATTTTTAGATCACAAACCAATTAAATATGCAGACGTGGCTGGAAAAGGTAAAAACCAAGTCACGTTTGATAAAGTTGATCTAGACAAAGCGCTCAACTATGCCGCCGAAGATGCTGATATTACTTACCGACTACACAGTCTACTAAAACCACGCATCGCGCCAGAAAAAATGGCTGGCGTTTACGAGGATATTGAACGTCCCCTTATTCCCGTCATTGGACAGATGGAATTAAACGGCATTAAAGTAGACCCCCTTATCCTTAAAAAAATGTCAGCAGATTTTAGTACAAAAATCGCAAGCCTAGAAAAAGACATTCAAAAAGAAGCGGGCACAGAATTTAACGTTGGCTCTCCTAAACAAATTGGTGAAATTCTTTTTGACCAAATGGGCTTAGAAGGCGGTAAAAAAACCAAAACAGGACAATGGTCCACTGATGTTGGGATGCTCGAAAAACTATCCGCACAAGGCCATCAAATTGTAACAGATATCCTAGAATGGCGCGGGCTGTCTAAGCTACGTAGTACCTACACAGATGCCCTACAGCAACAAATAAACCCAAATACAGGGCGCGTTCATACATCGTTTAGTATGGCCGGAACCTCAACAGGCCGCCTTGCCTCCAGCGACCCGAACCTACAAAACATTCCTATCCGCACAGAAGATGGCCGCAAAATCCGTACAGCCTTCGTAGCCGAGCAAGGGCACACCCTCTTGGCTGTCGATTATTCACAAGTTGAATTGCGCCTTTGCGCCGAAATGGCAGGCGTAAAAGCCCTTAAACAAGCCTTTAAAGACGACGTAGACATTCACGCCCTCACCGCCTCTCAAGTCTTCGGTGTACCTCTTGATGAAGTCACAAGCGATATCCGTCGCCAAGCCAAAGCCGTTAACTTCGGTATTATCTACGGCATATCAGGCTGGGGCTTAGCGAAGCAGCTTGGATGCGATGCAGGCGAAGCGCACCAGTTTATTAAAAAATATCTTGAGACCTTCAACGAAATTGAAGAATTCATGGAAGATCAAAAAGAATTTGCGCGCAAACACGAATATGTTCAAACGCTTTTTGGTCGCAAATGTTTTACGCCTAATATCAATGCCAAGATGCCAATGGTTCGTATGGGTGCAGAACGCGCCGCCATTAATGCACCTTTACAAGGCACCGCCGCAGACATCATGAAAATGGCAATGATTAAAATGCCTCACGCTCTTCGTGATGCAAACCTCGATGCCAAAATGCTTCTACAGGTGCACGATGAATTAATTTTCGAAGTGCCCGATGATCAACTGGATAAAACAGCCGCCCTCGTCAAAGATGTGATGGAAAATGTTGTGAAATTAGACGTACCCCTAATCGCCGAAGCAGGTACAGGCCAAAGCTGGGCCGAAGCGCATTAATTAAAGTTTATAATTACCTGCCGCCAATATTTTTCCTGTTCGTGCCTCTTGTGCAACAATAGCAAAACCAGCGCTTTGCGTATCTATCAATGGGTAAACAGACTGAAGCATAGCACCACCCTTCCACACACCTAAGGATAAATAATGTTTCACTACATTACTATAAACGACGCTCTTGCCCCGTTCAGAAATTGTTTTTGGCTTTTGATAAACGGCCATCCAAATCTCCGCGGCACTCCCAACAGACGAAGGTGGCATTGTAAAATTAAAAACACCATTTTCTTGCGGTATAATTTTGATCTCACGCACACGTTCTGATCGACCCTTTACAATAGCAGCAGCAACATTAGATGTCTCATAACCAATCTCACTCATATGACCATTAATCATCATTTGCGGGGTAAAGTGCGATTTGCGTCCAATTTGCTTGATATATCTTGATTGGCGTTCCGTACAAAATGGCTTCCCCAAATTCGCACTCGTCTTACCAAAATAGTCAACATGACAAGACAATGCGATCACACCACTTGAGCGCGCCAGATCAGACATGTACTCATCTGCTGGCGGACAAGCAGGACAATTTTGAGACGAAAATAGCTCAACAACCACAGGCGTAGGTTTCGTTTGTAACGGCCCCGTATAAACCCCTGATGGCTCCACCATAATGCTTTGCGCCATCACCATGGTGGGCGCAAATAATAAAATTAAGATAAGAATTCTCATAAACATAATCTTATAGTAAGGTAACGCCCATGAATAATACAACCCAAAAAGTTGCCTTCGTCTCCTCCTCGGATCATAATTACTTTCCGATGCTCATTGAATGGGTGCATGGGGTGCGCCGCTTTCCGCAAAGTGCTGGCATGGATATCTGTATCTTAAATGCTGGCCTTAAAGACGACCAAGTTGAAACGTTGAAATCCTTTGGCTGTATCGTCAAAGATGCTCATTGGCCTTGTGATCTTCCTGCTTCAAAAACAAAAGGCAAAGACTACCTTAAATCCTGTGTCTGTCGTCCATTTATTCCAGATTACTTCCCTGAATACGACACATACATTTGGATGGATGCCGACACATGGATTCAAAAATGGAACGCCGTTGAAATGTTTTTAGCAGGCGCCGCAAAGAATAGAATCGCCCTAACCTCTCAAGCTGATCGCGCCTACCCTCGCCAAATTCGTCTAAAATGGCTCGGCCGTCTCCCCCGCAAATTAAGTGGCTTTTACTTAAGCAACGCAAAGAAATCGTTCGGCTTTGAAACAGCTAAAAAGTTAGTGCCTTACAGTGTTTTACTTGCAGGTGCCTTCGCCCTTAACCGCGAAGCCCCTCACTGGAAACGCTGGCAAGAGCTCATGTTACAAGCCCTTAAAAAAGGAAAAATTTTTACGGCTGAGCAATTAAGCCTTGGCGTTCTTTGCTATTTAGAAGGCTTTGAGGCCGAAGTCCTTCCCGCCTACACACATTGGCTATGCGAATATAAACCACTCTGGGATGAGCAAACTAATATGTTTGTTGAACCCTCACTGCCTCATGAAGAAATTGGCTTCTTACATATATCAGGTTGGGATGAAATGCGTCTTGATCGCCGTGAAGTGACCGAATTCAAAACCTTACAAGGCGGCACCATCACACACAATTACCGCTATCCTTTTTACAATGGTGAAACCTTAAAAGAGCTACAAGAGGCAGCATGATGAACATTCCAATTTTCATCGTCAGCCTGCCTGAGGCAACGGAACGCCGTGAACGTATTTCGAAAATTTTTGATGATCTCGGCATGACATACGAATTTATTGATGCCGTTGATGGTCGCGGCTTTGATGTGCCTAACCATCCCATCTATAACCGTAAAAAACGCCTCAAAAGTTTTGGTAAAGACCTTACTGG
>JALZUF010000185.1 GCA_023301785.1 Alphaproteobacteria bacterium
AATAGAGATTTTCATTTCTCGTTACATTTATCTATTGGATTTCATTCATGAAAAAAATAATTTATAGCGCTTCATTATCAATTTTATTGGCGGGGTGTAGCTCTATCGCTGATGGGCAGAGTGACTTGGTAACGTTCAAAACACCGGGGGCAGAAAATGCGCGCTGTATCATGGAAAATGATGATTATAAATACGTGGCCTATACGGATCAAACAATTCGCGTTCAAAAGTCACCAAATGACATGGTTGTGACATGTCAGGCACCGGGCAATCGTGAGAGATCTGTACTCGTAAAGCGTGAGATTAATGGCTGGGTTGTTGGCAATATTGTGACGGGTATCGTTCCTGGTATGGCTTATGATTATTTTGGCCGCGGGGCATTTAACTACCCTGATAGTATCGTTGTTGATTTTATTGGCGAGCCTATCAAACCTTATGATCTTCCAGAATATGCGGCGCAGGACTTGGCGAACAAAAATCATGTTGGTATCACTGAATATCAAGGCCCTGGTGTTGTAATATCAGAACAAAATAAAGGAGCGGTTGTACCACTTCAGAAGAAAACAAATTTATTTAATAATTTTGAGCCACAGGCGGGTGGAAAGGCGTCTTCAAATTATAGTTCTTCATCTGCACCTGCGTATTCATCAGGATTGCCAGCGGTTTCGTATGATCCAATGGAAGAAGATAAATAACTTATAATCGTGCGATGTGTGTAATTCCGCCTTCATAGGCTTTTTCAACATCTGATAGTTTTTCGATGACTGTTGTCATGTGACGCGCCGTCGCGTTTAACAAATATTCATCATCCATCATAATGCCAACGTGGCCTTTAAAGAAAACAACGTCATTGCGTTGAATATCTTTTAACTCAACTTTAGTGCCAAAGCTTCCTTCTTGGTTGCAAGAATTACGAACGGGGCAAGCGTTTCCGTGAGCTAAAATACATTGTTGTACTATGCCGGAGCAATCAATACCAAACGTGGAGCGGCCACCAAATAAATATGGTGTGTTGAGATAAATGGTTGCGGTTTGTGCCAAGTCTTCTGGCATTTTAAAATTATTAATTTCTGTGATGTGGTCTTCAAAAACCCAACTTCCATCGTCGATAAAACGAAAACCATTTTCAGATTTTTCTTCTACGTTCAGGCGTGACATAAAACTCAACGATAATAAAGGGCGCGATTTAAAAGATGGCACAGGATAAAGGTGCGTCGCACGTGCCTTAACAATATAATTTGTGGCGGCAGTATCCCTTACCAGTTGATCGCGTTCAACGTAGCCTTTGTAACCATCAAGAAAGCTTTGACCATAAACGTAAGCCCCATGAGATTCATAAACATCAAATTGTTCACCATAAATAAGCTGGGAATCCTTTTGGCTTATGATGTCTGGTTCGGCAGGTTCGCCTAAGATATCAGCAGTGGGTGTGATGACGGTAAGGCGCATTATTGATATCTATCCCTAATGAAGTCTGCAATGGCGCGCATGCCTGTATCGGCGCCGCCTTTAGGGCGGCCTGCTTTACCGTTTTGCTCCCATGCGAAACAATCAAGGTGGATCCAATCTGTTTCTTCTTTTGTGATAAAACGTTGTAGGAAGAGAGCGGCTTCGATATGCCCTGCGCGGCCTGTTCCTTCATTCCTGATATTGGAGACGTCGCCATTTAGGTTCGCATCGTAGCCTTCCCATAGTGGGAAAGGCCAACAAGGATCGTCACTGCCTTTACTAGAATGGCGAAGATCATCAAGGATATTGTCGTCGTTTGAAAAGAAGGCAGGGAGGTCATATCCTGCTGCAACGCGCGCTGCGCCTGTTAGGGTTGCAAAGTCTATAAGCAAGTCTGGTTTTTCTTCACAAGCATATGTTAAGGCATCGGCCAACACCAAGCGGCCTTCGGCATCTGTGTCGCATATTTCAACTGTAATGCCTTTACGCGTAGGTAAAATATCACCAGGGCGATACGCGTTACCCGCTACGGCATTTTCAGCGATAGGTAATAGAACTCGTAATTGAATTGGTAAGTTCAACGCCATGATCTTATAAGCAACACCAAGCGCGTGCGCCGCGCCACCCATGTCTTTTTTCATGTCACGCATAAACTGACCAGGCTTAAGGTTTAGGCCACCTGTATCATACACAATACCTTTACCAACGATGGTAACTTTAGGGTGTTTTTTCTTACCCCATTTGATGTCAACCAATTGAGGTTCACGCGGGCTGGCTTTACCAACGGTATAAATAAGCGGGAAGTTTTTTGATAAAAGCTTATCGCCTTTAATGATTTTACAATCCGCTTTAAATTTCTTTGCAACGTCTTTTGCAACATCGGCAAGCTCGTCTGTGCCAAGATCATTAGGGGGTGTGTTGACTAAGTTCCTTAAAAGATAAACAGCTTCTATTGTCGCGGTGACTTCTTTTGTGTTGGTATTCTTCGGCCATAGTAGAGAAGGGTTGGTTTTTTCATTCTTTTTATAGTTATCAAAAATATAAGCACCCAATCCCCAGCCAATGCAAATATCGTTAGCAACATCTTCTTCATGCGAACTGACGACTTCGAAACAGTGGCTATTGATGAACTCAGTTGAGTATGTTTTTTGAATATACTGAAATAGGGTCGCTGTATCTAAATAATAAGAAGGCTGGGCTATGCCAAAAAGGATCGTTTCGGGAGCGCCTGATTTGTCATGGATAACGGCAATTTGTTTTGCTTTTGCTTCAAAGCCATAAGATTTCACTTGTGATTGAAGGCTATCTTTTTGCTTTTTAATCCATTTGGGAAAATCATTTTTATCAATAGCAATGATGGCTATTTTATCTTTTTTAGATGATTTGGCGAAAGGATTTGGAAATTTTAATATGTGTTTTGTCATTCCTAAATAATAGTCTTATTTGCCAGATTGAACAGCCCTGTTTTCAATTTCTTTCATCATTTTCTTTGTAATTTTAAAATATAGCCAATGCGGTAATAGGCGTAAGAATTTCATAATAAAAGTAAACTTTTTCGGAAAATGAATTTCATAGGAATTAGACAGTAAG
This sequence comes from Alphaproteobacteria bacterium, assembly GCA_023301785.1. GTDB lineage: Bacteria > Pseudomonadota > Alphaproteobacteria > Micavibrionales > Micavibrionaceae. Next base: position 3,040 of record JALZUF010000185.1, read on the forward strand.
CCTTCCGCTAGTGCCTTTGCTGCTTCATCTGGTTTTATGACCATGGGCATCTCAAAATCATTCATGTCTGTCATTGGCGTTTCAACAAAACCTGGGCTGATTAATCGCACATCAATGCCTGGCTCTTCGACATATAGGCTTTCAGTAAAATTCATAATGGCTGCTTTTGTCGCGCTGTAAGGTTGTCCTTTAGGTAAGCCTTTATAACCTGCAACACTACCTGTGAAAGCGAGCTGTCCGCCATTTTGTTTTTTGAGTAATGGTATCATTATATGTGAGAGGTTTAAGGCTCCCTTAATGTTTACATCAATGATTTTATGTGCGGTTTCTATATCCATATCTTGGATCAGTTTTGGATCGTAGGTTCCTGCCAGTAATATTGTGCTATCGATCCTATTTACCTCGGATTGTATTTTATTGGCAGTTTGTTTAAAGGCTTCTAGATCTGTGACATCAAAGGCTTCAAATAGATGGTCATTCTGACGATTGTCTAGATTGTTGCAAATAGATTGGAGCTTGTCCTCGCGCCTCGCAGAGATGATGACACGTGCGCCTTTTGCTGCAAGATGTTTTGCTAATGCTTCTCCGATGCCTGAGCTTGCGCCGATAATCCAAATAGTTTTACTTCTTAGTGTGGTCATACCCATTAAACGAATTACCTTTCACAAAAGTTCCCTAAAGTTTTTTCATTTTATGTATGGCAGTAAAGGCAATGATAATACCTGAAGCCACATTGGCGAGCGCAATCGCAATAAAGACAGCTTGTGGTTCATCAAAAAACTGTATGGCCGCCCAGCTTAGTGGGACATAAAATATGGCGGAACGTATTAAGTAGAATATAAGTCCAAGAATTGGCTTATCAATAGCGTTATAACACCCCGCCGCCGCGATGGTGATGCCGTAACCCCAAAGTGTGATAGGTACAATCATAAGGTAGAGAATGATGATTTCTTGAACTTGTTTATCATCGCTAAATAATGGAGCAATGTATTTAGCGGTAAAAAAGAAAATAATAGCAATGAGCGTTGACCATATAAGGTCTGCAATAAAGGAAATTTTTTGCGCCTTAATTGCGCGATCTTTTTTGCCTGCGCCCCAGTTTTGCCCTGCAACAGGGCCAATGGCGGCAGATAAAGCGAACATTACAATGGAAAAGAGAGCCTCAATACGTGTTGCCGCACCAAACGCCGCAACTGTAGCATCGCCATAAGTTGCAACAAAACCCGTAACGATACCAACGCAGAATGGATTTACGGCATTGCCAAAACCTGCGGGTAGGGCAATCTTTAGAACTTCCTTCCATGATTTCACAGTGTCATTAAAAGATGGAATTTCAAACAAAACCATTTTTTCACGAACGATTAAAATATAGAGAGAAAATATAAAGGTGATGAAATAAGCAATAGCTGTTGCTATAGCTGCACCCTCAATATCAAGCGCGGGAAATATACCGTAACCAAATATAAACATGGGTGTGAGTCCAATATTTATAACGGCACTTCCGATCATAATTAGGCTTGGCCATAGGGAGTCGCCTGTTGAACGGATGAGACCATTTACCACCATAGGGATTACTAAGAAGGGCATTGATAAATACCATATACGCATATAACGACCAACCATATCGAGCGTCTCTCCTTTTGCGCCAAGGATGGAGAAGAGGGGATTGATTGTGAAATATCCAATCGCACAGATTATTAAAACAATCAAAGATGATAGGATGAGGCTGTCTGTTGAGGCACGGCAAACTTTAAGCATATCTTTTGCGCCCATTGCACGTGACACGATTGAGGCGGCACCCGCACTTATACCTATGGCAATGCTTGAGATTGTCATGGTCACAGGGAATGTAAAAGAAAGTGCGGCAAGGGGCTTCGTGCCCAATTTGCCAACGAAGTAAGTATCAACAATTGAAATACTCATGACGGCAACAATGCCAAACACCATAGGCATGGAAAGATTGTAGAGCTTTAGCCATACAGGACCTTGGGTTAAATCGCGACTGTCATTTTTTGATTTTGTTTTATCGCTCATTTTTTATGCTTTGATGTTTATTTACGCATAGAGCGATGAGGGTTTTAATGGCGGACACGGAGAGATTCGAACTCTCGAAGAGGCTATAAACCCCTTACTCCCTTAGCAGGGGAGCGCCTTCAGCCACTCGGCCACGTATCCGCATTAAAAAA